>NZ_JANLOA010000125.1:0-59846 GCF_025466035.1 Pseudomonas sp. 20P_3.2_Bac5
CACAGCACGCACTGTAGGAGCGAGCTTGCTCGCGATGGATCACAAAGCAGCCCCCAATAAATGGTTACTCCGGAATTACTGCAATCACATCAATCTCCATCAGCCACTCCGCCTGCGCCAACCCCGCCACCACCAGCCCGGTGGAAATCGGGAACACACCTTTCAGCCATTTGCCCACTTCGCGGTAGACCGGCTCGCGGAAACGCGGGTCGGTGATGTAGGTGGTGGTCTTGACGATATGCGACAGGTCCGAGCCCGCTTCTTCAAGCAGTTGCTTGACGTTCTTCATCGCTTGTTCGGCTTGCGCTTGAGGGTCGCCGAGGCCCACCAGGCGGCCTTCGAAGTCGGTGCCGACCTGGCCGCGAACATAGACGGTGTTGCCGGCCCGCACGGCCTGGCACAGGTCATTGTCCAGAGTCTGGTTGGGGTAGGTTTCCTTGGTGTTGAACATGCGCACGCGGGTGTGAGTAGGCATCAGTTGACTCCCATGAGGTCGGCTTTGGCAGCGGAGGATTCGGTGGTTTCAGTGCTCTGGCGCTGGTCGCGGTCGCGGTAGGCCAGGTAGGTGCGTTGGGTGGCGATGTGTCCGGCAACATGCTTGGCGTCGTGCCACACGCCCCAGATGAACGAAGAGCCGCGACGCGACAGCCACGGCAGGCCGACGAAGTACACGCCCGGCTCGGCGGACACGCCGCGCTGGTGTTTCGGCTTGCCGTTGGCGTCGAAGGCATCGACTTTCAGCCAGTTGAAATCCACGGCGTAGCCGGTGGCCCAGATGATCGAGGTGACGCCGGCGGCGGCCAGATCCAGTTCGAGAGTCGGCGCCGTCACGCACTCGGGGTCGGCCAGGCGGCGACGGGCTTCCGGCTCCAGCGGCAGGTCCAGGCCGTTGCGCTCGACGTAGGCGTCGGCGGCATCCAGCAGGGCCAGGTAGTTTTCGTCGCCACGGCGGATGTTGTCGGCCAGGTTGTCTTCGAAGCGCACCACGCCGTTGTCGAACGAGCGGGTCAGGCCGACGAGGTTCATGCCTTGGTGGGCGAGGGCGCGGAAGTCCACGGTGTGGCCGCCGCGGGCGCCGCTGACGGCGATGGTCACGTGCTCGCGGCCGGGTTTGGCGATCTCCGCGTCCCACTCGCCCAGCACGCCCAGCCACCAGCAGAAATCACGGTTGCGGTAGCTGCGCGGCGGCCGGTCGTGGGCACCGACGGAGAGGTAGACTTTGCGCCCGGCGCGCATCAGTTCGTCGGCGATCTGCACGCCGGATGAGCCGGCGCCCACCACCAGCACGGCGCCTTCGGGCAACTGCTCTGGGTTGTAGTAGGCGGCGGAGTGGATCTGGTGCAGGCCGGCGTCTTTCGGCGCGATCGGCGGGATCACCGGCCGCTGGAACGGCCCGGTGGCGGCGACCACGCGGTTGGCGCGGATCACGCCTTCGCTGGTGTCGATGGTGAAGCCCGGACGGTCGGCATTGCGCACCACGGATTTCACCTCCACCCCGGTGCGGATCGGCAGGTCGAACTTGCGCACATAGGCTTCGAAGTAATCGGCGACTTGATCCTTGCCGGCGAAGGCGTCCGGGTCGAGGTCGAATTCAAGGCCCGGGAAGCGGTCGTGCCAGACTGGACCGTTGGCCACCAGCGAGTCCCAGCGCCCGGTGCGCCAGGCTTCGGCGATGCGGTTGCGCTCCAGCACCAGGTGCGGCACGCCGAGCTTGCTCAGGTGTTCGCTCATGGCCACGCCGGCCTGGCCGGCGCCGACCACGAGGGTATCGATTTCGAGGTTGTTCAAAGTCATTTTCAAGCCCTGTCTTCGAGACGTTGTTGTCCAGGGCGGTCGTCGAACCGCCGTTGCCTGGGGCCAGACTAGGGACGGGCGGTTTTTCGCGAAAATAGTAATTAGCGAGGGATTGCCGACAAAAAAGCGAAGGCCCGGCGCTACGGGCCTTGCGGCGGGCTAGGCAGGTTTTTCCTATGCCCGGAGCATATTTTTAATCGTTTTCCTGTAGCCGGAGGTCCCGCACCATCTGCTCGAACAGCCGTAACCAGCGGCCGCGCGGGCGGCCCTCAAGGAGCACACATGACCTTTTCCATCATCGGACGCTGCGCGGAATCCGGGCAGCTCGGCATCGCCATCAGTTCTTCCAGCATCGCTGTCGGCGCGCGTTGCCCGTGGGTACGCGCGGGCGTGGGCGCGGTGTCGACGCAGAACATCACCCTGCCGGCGCTCGGCCCACAGATTCTCGACCTGCTGGAGGGCCAGCAACTCGCGCCGGGCATTGCCCTGGAGCGGGTGTTGGGGACCAACGGCTGGAGCGAATATCGCCAGGTCACGGTGATCGACAGCAATGGCCAGGTGGCGCTGTTCACCGGTCAGGAAGCCCTCGGCGTGCACAACGCCGTGGCTGGCGAACAGTGCGCGGCGGCGGGCAATCTGCTGACCAGCCGCGAGGTGATCGAGGCGATGGTCACGGCTTTCGAAAACAGCCACGGCCTGCTCGCCGACCGCCTGCTGGCGGCCATGCACGCGGCGATGGCGGCGGGCGGCGAGGCCGGGCCGGTGCATTCGGCGGCGCTGAAAGTGGCGGGCGAACTGACCTGGCCGCTGGTGGACTTGCGGGTCGACTGGGCCGACGAAGACCCGATCGGCCAGCTCGACGCACTTTGGCAGGCCTACCGGCCACAGATGCAGGATTACGTCACCCGCGCCCTCGACCCCACCACCGCGCCCAGCTACGGAGTGCCGGGCGATGAGTGACACCAGCAGCCGCGAGCTGTTGGGCCGGCTGATCGGTTTCGCCACGGTCAGCCGCGAGTCCAACCTCGAATTGATCGCGTTCATTCGCGATTACCTGGCCGGGCATGGCGTGGACAGCGAACTGTTCCACAACGCCGAAGGCACCAAAGCCAACCTGTTCGCCACCCTCGGTCCGCGGGACCGGGGTGGCGTCGTGCTGTCCGGGCATACCGACGTGGTGCCGGTGGACGGCCAGGCCTGGACGGTGGACCCGTTCGCCATGACCGAGCGCGAAGGCCGCCTGTATGGCCGCGGCGCCGCCGACATGAAGGGCTTTATCGCCTCGGTGCTGGCGGCGGTGCCGGCATTTCTCGCCGAGCCGTTGCAGATTCCCGTGCACCTGGCGTTTTCCTATGACGAAGAAGTCGGCTGCCTCGGCGTGCGCTCCATGCTCGCCGCGCTGGAACAGCGCCCGCACAAGCCGCTCATGTGCCTGATCGGCGAACCCACCGAACTCAAGCCGGTCCTCGGCCACAAGGGCAAGCTGGCGATGCGTTGCCAGGTGCACGGCGCGGCCTGCCATTCGGCTTATGCGCCCTATGGCGTGAACGCTATCGAATACGCGGCGCGGCTGATCGGCAAACTCGGCGAGATCGGCGAACGACTGGCGCGTCCCGAGCTGCATGACGCGCGTTTCGACCCGCCATTCTCCACGGTGCAGACCGGGGTGATCAAAGGCGGCAGGGCGTTGAACATCGTGCCGGCGGAGTGTGAATTCGACTTCGAAGTCCGGGCCTTGCCGGGCTTCGATGCGCAGACCGTCGCGGACGAACTGGGCGCTTATGCCGAGGCCGAACTGTTGCCGAAGATGCGCGCCGTGCAGGCGGAAACGGCGGTGCGGTTGCAGCCGTTGAGTGCTTATCCGGGGTTGGCTACGCCGGCTGACAGTGAAGCGGCGCGGGTGTTGGCGCTGCTCAGCGGATCCAGTGAATTCGGCACCGTGGCTTTCGGCACCGAAGGCGGACTGTTCGACCAGGCGGGGATCCCCACGGTGGTCTGCGGGCCGGGCAGCATGGACCAGGGGCACAAGCCGGATGAGTTTGTCAGCCTGGAGCAGTTGCAAGGGTGCGATGCGATGTTGATGAGGCTGGTGGGGTATTTGCGACAGCCTGCTTGAAGGATAAAGCGCCGCTTGCGGCGCTTTTTTTGCTCCGACTGAACGGCCCTTCGCGAGCAAGCTCGCTCCTACAGAGTCTGTAGGAGCGAGCTTGCTCGCGAAGGGCGCCCCACAAAAAAACACCCGCCCTCCATCACGGAGGGCGGGTGCTTTTACCTCCTGACGACCTGACTCAAACCCCGGCCGCCAGCTTCGCGCTCACCTGCCGCCGCCGGTACGCGCTGTCGCGGTTCGCCAGCCAGTAGTAGAGCGGCGAAGTCACCACCAATCCCACCAGCCACGACAGATCAGCCCCGTTGATATGCGCAGACACAGGCCCGACGTACAGCGGCGTGTTCATGAACGGAATCTGCACCGCGATACCGATCGCATAGGCCAGCAGCGCCTGCGGGTTGTAGCGCCCATAGATGCCGCCGTCGACCTTGAAGATCGACTGAATGTCGTAGTCACCTTTGTGGATCGCGTAGAAGTCGATCAGGTTGATCGCGGTCCACGGCACCAGGACCACCAGCAGCACCAGCACCATGTCGACGAAGTGGCCGATGAAGTCTTTCGAGGCGAACACCGCGACGATGCTGCAACCGAGCAACACGATCACCGACAGCACCGCACGGCTCTTGGCGGTGGGGATCCAGCGCCAGGCGAAGGTCTGCACCAGGGTGATCAGTGACAGCACCGCGCCATACAGGTTGAGGGCGTTGTGGCTGATCACGCTGAGCAGGAACAGCACCAGCATCAGCGGGCCGATGGCGCCGGTGGCGAGTTTCACCGCATCCATGGTGTCCATGCCCGCCGGAGTCGCCAGCACGGCCACCGCGCCGAACACGAACGACAGGCTCGAGCCCAGCGCCGAACCCAGGTAGGTGGTCCAGAACGTCGCCGCCACCGGCACGTCGGCCGGCAGGTAGCGCGAGTAGTCCGAAACATAGGGCGCGAAGGCGATCTGCCAGAGCGCCGCCAGGGACACCGTGGCCAGCCAGCCGGAGAGGTTGAAACCGCCGCGGGTGAGGAAGTCGTCGGTCTGGATGTGGGTGAGGATGTAGCCGAAGCCCAGCACGATGCCGATCCCCAGCACCCAGGTGCCGATGCGGTTGAGCACGTGGATGAAGCGGTAGCCGATGATGCCGATGATCCCCGAACCGAGGGCGCCGATGACGATGCCCACCGGCACCGGCACGCTGTCCACCACGCCATGCAGTGATTTGCCGGCGAGGACGATGTTGGAGGCGAAGAAGCCGATGTACATCACCCCGGCGATCACCACGACAAGCAGGGCGCCGAGGGATCCGAATTGGGCGCGGCTCTGGATCATCTGCGGAATGCCCATCTGCGGGCCCTGCGCCGAGTGCAAGGCCATCAGCACGCCGCCGACCAGGTGGCCGACAAGGATGGCGACGATGCCCCAGACCAGATTGAGGTGGAACAACTGGACCCCGAGGGCCCCGGTGACGATCGGCAGCGGCGCGATGTTGCCGCCGAACCAGAGGGTGAACAGATCCCGGACCTTTCCATGGCGATCTTCGGGCGGCACGTAGCCGATCGTGTGTTTTTCGATAAGCGGTGCGGGTGACGCTGCGTTGGTCATGACGGACTCCAAGGCAAGGATGAGTACGCTGCGGTACTTCGGTTGGCATCGGCGAGGCCGGTGCCTTTTCTTGTTGGAGCGGATCTTGAGCGGTGCCGGGCGCGGGATAAATTAGTAAATATGTGCTCTCAGGCCTTAAAAAAACTGGGGTAGCGCGTCGGGTGAGGGCGACCGGTCGACGCAAGCGAGGAATGACACCAGGGTTGCCAAGGGTAATATTATTCCTGTTAAATGAGATTCATTACCACTTGTTACCGCCTGGTTTCCTGCCATGTCTTCCGTCGACCTCTCGCTGCAAAAAGCCGTGCACTCGCTGTACGAGGATCATCATTCCTGGCTGTGCGGCTGGCTGCGCAACCGGCTGGGTTGTGTCGACCACGCGGCGGACCTGGCCCAGGACACCTTCATGCGCGTGCTCACCTTGCGCAAGGCCGCCGACCTGCGCGAGCCGCGGGCGTACCTGAGTACGGTGGCGCGCAGCCTGATGATCGACATGTTCCGTCGTCGTGCGCTGGAGCAGGCGTACCTTGATGCCCTGGCGGCGCGCCCGGAACCGGTGGATATTTCGCCGGAAACCCGCCTGCAGATCATCGAGACGCTGATGGACATCGACCGTCTGCTCGACGGCCTCGGCGCCCGCACCCGCGAAATCTTCCTGATGGCCCAGCTCGACGGCCTGAGCTACGTCGAGATCGCCCGGCGCCAGGACCTCTCGGTGACTACGGTGAAGAAACACGCCGTGCGCGCCCTGACCCATTGCCTGCTGCTGGTGGAGGAGTAGGCCATGGCCGCTGTGCTGGAGCGCAACATCCTCGAAGCCGCCGCCCACTGGTACGTGGAGTTGCGCTGCGAGCCGGACGCGGCGACCCGCGCCGCGCACCAGCACTGGCTGCTCAGCGACCCGCTGCATCAGCAGGCGTGGGAACGGCTGGGACGTCTGCAAGGCAAGTTCGAGCAGGTTTCGCCGCAACTGGCCCGCACCACGCTGGCCGGGGCCAGGGCCAGGCGCCGCGAGGTGCTCAAAGTCCTGTCGATCCTGCTGGCGGCGGGCGGGGCGGGCAGCCTGGCCTGGCGCAGCACGCCGATGCAGACGTTGCTGGCCGACCAACGCACCGGCACGGGCGAACGCCGCTCGCTACGTCTGGACGACGGCAGCCAGTTGCAGCTCAACACCGCCAGTGCCGTGGACATCCGCTACAGCGCGCAACTGCGTCAGGTGAACCTGCTGGACGGCGAAATTCTCATCGAAACTGCTCGAGATACGCTGTCGCGGCCTTTCGTCGTGCACACCGCGCAGGGCAGTGTGCGGGCGTTGGGCACGCGGTTCATTGTCCGCCGCGAGGGTGAGCGCACGCGGGTCTGTGTGCTGGAGCACGCGGTGGAAGTGCGTTGCGCCGATGCGCAGGTCGCGGTGCGGGTGGAGGCGGGTCAGCAACTCAGCTTCAGCGCCGCGCAGATGGGTGATCTGCAACCGGCGCCATCCCAGGTCGACGCCTGGACCCGCGGCATGCTGGTGGCCAACGACTGGCGGTTGGGCGACTTCATCACCGAGTTGCAGCGCTATCGACCGGGGCATCTGGGCTGCACCGAGGCGATTGGCGACTTGCGCATTTCCGGGGCCTTCCACCTGGCGGACACCGATATCGTCCTCGATAACCTGACCACCACCTTGCCGGTGCGTATCCGCCGTTTCAGCCGGTTCTGGACGCGGGTCGAGGCGGCCTGAGAATTATTTTCACTCAGGGGGTTATCGATTCTCATCCAGCTTCGACTTGTAGGTAGAGGCGCCACAGAGACGCCGTTCATCACTGCCACAGGGCGAAAGGAAACCGCATGTCCCGTTCCACTGACCGCACTTCCGCTGCACCGAAAACTTCCGCGCTGAGCCGGGCCATTCATGGCGCGCTGCTGGGCGCCGCATTGGCCACGCCAGCGGTGATGCTGGTGGGCGTCGCGCCGGCCATGGCTGAAAGCCGCACCGAAGCCGCCTTCGATATTCCGGCCGGATCGCTGGACGCCGCGCTGACTCAATTTGCCGCCACCGCTGGCATCACCGTGTCCTTCGATCCGGCTCATGCGCGCGGGCTGAAATCGCCGGGCCTGCGCGGCCGCTACGACGTCGACGCCGGCCTGCGCCAGTTGCTGGCGGGCAGTCGCCTGCAAGTGGTGCGCCAGGCCAACGGCAGCTACTCGCTGTTGCCGGCGGTCAGCGACGGTTCCCTGCAACTGGACAGCACCAGCATCAACAGCACTGCGGTCGAGTCGGCCTGGGGCCCGGTGGACGGCTATGTCGCCACCCGCAGCGCCACCGCCACCAAGACCGACACGCCGATCCTGGAAATCCCCCAGGCGATCAACGTGGTCACCGCCGAGCAGGTGCAGAACCAGGGCGCGCGCAACCTGACCCAGGCCCTGCGCTACACCCCGGGCCTGAGCACCGGCGGCTTCACTGACCGCAACGCGATCGCCGACGAAATCACCAGCCGTGGCTTCGCGCCGACCCCGCTGTATTTCGACGGCGCCTATGTGCCGTATGCCGGCAGCCTGGGCGGCGCGCCGCAGATCGACCCGTACACCCTGGAGCGCATCGAAGTGCTCAAGGGCCCGTCCTCGGTGCTGTTCGGCCAGAACCAGCCGGGTGGCCTGATCAACCTGGTGTCCAAGCGCCCGACCCGCGAAGCGCGCAATCAGATCAAGCTCGGTGCCGGCAGCTACAACCGGGTCAACGGTGCCTTCGACAGCAGCGGTCCGCTGGACGAGCAGGGCGCCTTCAGCTATCGGCTGATCGGCCTGAGCAGCAAGGGCAACGACCAGGTCGACCACACTCATGCTGAACGCCTGCTGCTGGCGCCCAGCCTGACCTGGACGCCGAATGACAGCACCTCGCTGACACTGCTGGCGCAGGTCCAGCGCGATGACGGTCTGGCCGACTACCAGTCGCTGCCGCGCATCGGCTCCCTTGATCGCGGCCCGAATGGCGAGCGCATCGACCGCAATTTCTTCTCTGGCGACTCGCACTACAACGACTACAAACGCAACCAGTACATCGCTGGCTATGACTTCAGCCACGCCTTCAGCGACGACCTGAGCTTCCGCTCCACCGCTCGCTACACCGACGTGCGCGACCGCTACAAGGGCTTCTACCTGCGCAGTTTCGTCACCGACGCCAACAACGTGACCGACTACACCCAGGCCAATCGGGTCAAGCTCGACTGGCGCCAGCACAACATCGCCTACACGGTCGATAACAACCTGGAGTACAAGTTCGCCACCGGTGCCTTGCAGCACACCACCCTGACCGGCGTCGACTACCGTCACTTCACCCGCCAGTACGATGGCTACAACGCCTACAACGTGTTGCCGGTGAACCTCTACGGCAAGAACAACTTCGACAGCTCCAGCGTCACCCCGGTGCTCGACACCCAGTGGGACAACACCGTGCGCCAGACCGGCCTGTACTTCCAGGACCAGATCCGCCTCGACCAGTGGATCCTGACTCTGGGTGGTCGCCAGGACTGGGCCGAGATCGACAACAAGGACCTGCTGGCCCACTCCATCGCCTCGCAGCGTGACAACAAATTCACCGGGCGTGTCGGCCTGACCTACGTCACCGAGTTCGGCCTGGCGCCTTATGTCAGCTACTCGCAATCCTTCCTGCCAACCATCGGCACCGCCGCGCCGGAGCGGGGTGGCAAAGCCTTCGAACCGACCGAGGGCGAGCAGTACGAAGTGGGGCTGAAATACCAGCCGCTGGAGAAGACCCTGATCACCGCGTCGGTGTTCCAGGTCAAGCAGAAGAACGTCCTCACGGGCGACACCGAATACCCGCAGTACCAGGCGCAAAGTGGCGAAGTCCGTTCACGCGGGGTGGAGCTGGAAGTGAAATCCAGCATCGACAACATCGACCTGCTGGCGGCGGCGACCTACATCGACTCGTTCTACACCAAGAGCACCTACGGCGATCAAGGCAACCGCAACGAGTCCCAGGCACCGGTGTCGGCCAGCCTGTGGGCGGATTACCACTTCACCGGCGTCGGCGTCGACGGCCTGACCGTGGGCGCGGGTGCGCGTTACACCGGGCGCAAGCCGGGCGATTCGGCGAACTCCTTCGACGTGCCGGCGTGGGTCGTGTATGACGCCACCGTGCGCTACGACCTGAGCCGCTTCGATCCGAGCCTGCGTGGTTTGCAGGCCAGCTTGAACGTGCAGAACCTGTTTGATCGCGAGTATGTGTCGGACTGCAACTACGCGTTTGGCTGCTATTACGGGCAGGAGCGTGTGGCTTCGGTGCAGATGACGTATGACTGGTGATTGAAAGGGAAGACGCAGTGAGGGGGGCTGTGGTCGCGTGAGGTGCCTGCCTCCCTCTCTTCATCGACCTCAGGATCGAGCACCGCGCAGGCGATATTCGATCTTGAGGGCGCTTCAATTGCCAACCCGCAGTTAGCCCATCACCTCCCGCATCCGATACCAGAGCATCCCCAACGCCAACAATGGCGACCTCAACAGTTTCCCGCCCGGGAACGTCAGGTGCGGCACCGCGCTGAACACATCCAGCCCGGTGCTTTGCCCCACGGAAATCCCTTCCGCCAGCAACTTCGCCGTCCAGTGGGTGACGTTCAGTCCATGCCCGGAATAGCCCTGGGCAAAGTACACATTCGGGTGCTGGCTCAGCCGGCCAACCTGCGGGAAGCGGTTGGCGGTGATGCCGATCATCCCGCCCCACTGGTAGTCGATGCGCACGTCAACCAGTTGCGGGAACACCTTGAGCATCTTCGGCCGCATGTAGGCGCCGATGTCTTTCGGGTCGGAACCGGAGTAGTGGCAGGCACCGCCGAACAGCAGGCGGCGGTCGGCGGTCAGGCGGTAGTAATCCAGCCCGACTTTCTGGTCGCACAGCGCCAGGTTGCGCGGGATCAACTGCGCTGCTACTGCTTCCGGCAACGGCTCGGTGACGATGACGTAGCTGCCCGCCGGCAGCACCTTGCCGCTCAGCTTCGGTTCCAGTTCGTCCAGGTGCGCGTTGCAGCCGAGCACCAGGCTGTCCGCCCGTACCCGGCCGCGGGCGCAATGCACCGTCACCTGATTGCCATGCTCGATGCGCAGTACCGGGCTCTGCTCGAAGACCTGGACCCCGAGCCGGCTCGCGGCCCGGGCCTCGCCAGTGACAAGGTCCAGCGGGTGCAAATGCCCGGAGCCCATGTCGATCAGGCCCCCGGCATAGCAGTCGCTGGCCACCACCTCGTGCATCCGCCCGGGTTCCACCAGTTCGATGGGATGGGGATAACCCGAGGCGCGCAAGGCCTTCTGCTCATCGACCATCGCGGCAAATTGCGCCGGGGTGTTGGCCAGCTCGCAGAAGCCCCAGCGCAGGTCGCAATCGATGGCGAATTCGGCGATGCGCTCGGCCACCAGGGTGACCGAGTCTTCGCCGGCGCGTTGCAGGTAACGCACACCGTCTTCGCCGACGTACCTGGCGAAGCTGCTGACGTCATGGCCGATGCCGCGGATCAACTGGCCGCCATTGCGCCCGCTGGCGCCCCAGCCGATGCGCCGGCCTTCCAGCAGCACCACCGAATGACCGCGCAGCGCCAGTTCCAGCGCGGTGTTGACGCCGGTCAGGCCGCCGCCGATCACACACACGTCGGCGCGAATTTCGCCCTCCAGCGTCGGGTAGGTGTGGCGGTCGCGCGCGGTGGCGGCGTAGTACGACGCGGCATGTTCGCCGGTTCGATTCATCACGGTGTCCCGGCTCATTGGTTGAACTTGACCTTGCTCCAGCTACGGGTCATCAGCCGCATGATCTTCGGCGATGGCGCATTGGAGATGTACAGCTTGTCGAGCACGGCCTGCGGCGGATAGACCTCGGGATTGTTCAGTGTCTCGGGGTCGATGAAGGCCTTGGAGTCGACGTTGGCATTGGGGTAGCCGACGTAGTCGCTGACCTCGGCGATGACCTTGGGCTCAAGCACGTAGTTGATGAACGCGTGGGCCTGGTCGGGGTTTTTCGCGTCGGCGGGAATCGCGATCAGGTCGAACCACAGGTTGCTGCCTTCCTTGGGAATGCTGTACGCGATCTGGATGCCATTCTTCGCTTCCTTGGCTCGGTTGGCGGCCTGCAGCACGTCGCCGGAGAAGCCGAACGCCGCGCAGATATTGCCGTTGGCCAGGTCCGAGATGTACTTGGACGAATGGAAATAGGTCACGTATGGACGCAGCTCCAGCAGCCGTTTTTCGGCCTTGGCGTAGTCGGCCGCGTTGGTGCTGTTGGGATCGAGCCCCAGGTAGTTGAGGATGGACGGGATCAGCTCGTCGGCGGAGTCCATGAAGGCCACGCCGCATTTCTGCAGCTTCTTCAGGTTCTCCGGTTCATACAGGACAGACCAGGAGTCGATATGGTCGACGCCGAGCACTTCCTTGACCTTCTCGACGTTGTAGCCGATGCCGTTGGTGCCCCACAGATAGGGCACCGAATGCCGGTTGCCGGGATCGTTCTGCTCCAGCAGCTTGAGCAGGGCCGGGTCCATGTGTTTCCAGTTGGGCAGCTTGCTGCGGTCCAGTTCCAGGAACACCCCGGCGTCTACCTGGCGGGTGAGGAAGTGGTTGGAAGGCACGACCACGTCATAGCCGGTCTTGCCCGCCAGCAACTTGCCTTCCAGGGTCTCGTTGGAATCGAACACGTCGTACACCGGCTTGATCCCGGTGCTGCTCTGGAAACCGGTCAGCGTGTCGGGCGCGATGTAGTCGGTCCAGTTGTAGATGCTCACGCTCGGCTGCGCCTGGGCAGCCAGCGGCAGCGCCAGCAAGGCGAAGGGCGCAAGGCGTTTCAACAGATTCATAGCGGCTCCTGTCCATCCTGTTTTTATTTTCGACGGCGCGTGGTCGGGTCAGACGCTCAGCAGCAGGAATTCCCGCTCCCAGGAGCTGATCACGCGTTTGAAGTTCTCGTGCTCGGTGCGCTTGACCGCGACGTAACCCTGGACGAACTTGCGCCCGAGGTATTGCTCCAGCATCTGGCACTCTTCCATGGCCGCCAGCGCGTCCTCGATGGTGACCGGCAGGCGCAGGCTGCGGCGCTCGTAGGCGCGGCCCTGGACCGGCGCGCTGGGCTCGATCCGCTCGACCATGCCGAGATAGCCGCACAGCAGGCTGGCGGCGATGGCCAGGTACGGGTTGGCGTCGGCGCCGGGCAGGCGGTTTTCCACGCGCATGGCTTCCGGCGAGGAGGGCGGCACACGCAGGCCGGCGGTGCGGTTCTCTTCGCCCCACTCGACGTTGACCGGCGCCGAAGTGTCCGGCAGGAAGCGGCGGAACGAGTTCACGTTCGGCGCGAACATCGGCAGCACCTTGGGAATGTACTTCTGCAGGCCGCCGATGTAGTGCAGGAACAGCTCGCTCATCGAGCCGTCTTCATTGACGAAGATATTGCGGCCCGATTCGCTGTCCACCACGCTCTGGTGGATGTGCATGGCGCTGCCCGGCTCGTCGGTGATCGGCTTGGCCATGAAGGTCGCCGCCACGTTGTGCTTGAGCGCCGCCTCGCGCATGGTGCGCTTGAACACGGTGATCTGGTCGGCCAGCGACAGCGCGTCGCCGTGGCGGAAGTTGATCTCCATTTGCGCCGGGCCGTCTTCGTGGATCAGCGTGTCGAGGTCCAGGCCCTGGGCTTCGCACCAGTCGTAGACGTCCTCGAACAGCGGATCGAATTCGTTGGCGGCATCGATCGAGAAACTCTGCCGGCCACTTTCCGGACGTCCGGAACGGCCGATCGGCGCTTCCAGCGGGAAGTCCGGGTCGCTGCTGCGTTTGGTCAGGTAGAACTCCATTTCCGGTGCGACGATCGGCGTCCAGCCCTTGTCCTTGTAGAGCTGCAGCACGCGCTTGAGCACGTTGCGCGGCGACAGCTCGACCGGGTTGCCCTGCTTGTCGTAGGTGTCGTGAATCACCATCGCGGTGGGCTCGATGGCCCAGGGCACCAGGAACACCGCGTCGGCATCGGGGCGGCAGAACATGTCGATATCCGCCTCGTCCAGCAGGCTGTAGTAGATGTCGTCATCGACGAAATCGCCGGTGACCGTCTGCAGCAGCACGCTTTCCGGGAGGCGCATGCCGCCTTCGCCGAGGAACTTGTTGGTGGGGGAAATCTTGCCGCGGGCGATGCCGGTGAGGTCACTGACAATGCATTCGACTTCGGTGATCTGGTGTTGCTTCAGCCAGGTGGCCAGCTGATGCGCGGGGGTGTTCATGCAAACCTCTAGCGGGTAGTTGTTTAGGCACTCGAAGGCAGGCGACCGAGTGGGTGGTCGGTGCCGACGGGGCTAGTGTTCGCTGGAGGCGGGGGGCGGTTCTATCCGTTTTGTGCAGGAATGCGGGTGCCTGCACCAGCCGGTAGTTGCCTGTCTTCGCGAGCAAGCTCGCTCCTACCGGGTGAGGCGAGCCTTGTAGGAGCGCGCTTGCTCGCGAAGTGCCGCGACCTCACGCCACCGCCCAGAAAGAAAAACGCCGCCGACGAAGAGATTGAATTTGCGAATGGTTCTCGATAAAGTCTGCGCCCTCGCACCGCAGTGACAATGGGCCGCCATGTCGAGCATGACCACCGAAGAACTGGAGCGGGCCTTCAAGGCGCATGCGCGTGAGTTGCGAGTGTTTCTTTATCGGCAACTGCAAAGCACCGAGACCGCCGCCGACCTCGCCCAGGAAACCTACCTGCGCATGCTCAGCCAGCGACCACGCAAGCCGGTGGACAATCTGCGCGCCTTCATTTTCCGCATCGGCCGCAATCTGGTCATCGACCACGTGCGCAGCCGGGCGTCCCGCGAGCGTCACGACCAGGGCCTGGCCTATCTCTTCGAAGTCACCGGCGAAAGCCCCGAACTCATCGACACGGTCGCCGCCAGCCAGGAGCTGGAAGCGCTGAACGCGGCTTGGCAGCGCATGGACGAACCGGCGAAAAGCATCTTCCTGATGTGCCGGCTGCAGGGCATGGCGCACAAGGACGTCGCCCGCGAGCTGGGCGTTTCCCTGAGCACGGTGGAGAAAAGCCTCGCCGGTGCGCTGGACTTTTTGCGCCGAAGTCTTCAGCGTTGACCGCCATGTCCGATAGCCACGATCCCCACCACCAACTGCACGCCACTGCCCATGCCTGGGTGGTGCGCCTGACTTCGGGTGACGCCAGTCCGGCCGACGTCGAGGCCGCGCGCGCCTGGTGTCAGGAGCACCCGGAGCACCAGCAGGCGTTTGTCGAGGCCCGGCGGCTGTGGCAACTCGCGGGGCAGGTCGAGGTTGCGGTCGAGCGACCCCGGTCACCGCGAATTTGGCACTGGGCAACGGCGGCAGTGCTGGTGATCGGCGTGAGCCTCGGCCTGGCCCGGCAGCAGGCCTGGGATGCCGACTACCGCACCGCCCGCGGTGAACAGCAGCGCATCACCCTGGCCGACGGTTCGCGGATCTTCCTCGACGCCGATTCGGCGCTTGATGTCACCCTGCGCGATGACCGCCGCGAGATCGTCCTGCGCAGAGGCGAAGCGCTGTTCGAGGTTGCCCACGATCCACAACGGCCGTTCCGCGTCGCCGCCGGTGACTTGAGTGCCACGGCGCTGGGCACGGTCTACGCGGTGCGCAAGCAGGACAATGGCGTGCGGGTCACCGTCGCCCAGGGTCGGGTGGCGGTGCAGGGCGACGCTGCGGCCGTCACCCTGGCGGGCGGCGAACAGGTCACCTGGCAGGGCGGGGCACTGCTGGCGAAGCAGCCGGTCGATACCGCCAAGGCCCTGGCCTGGCAGCATGGCCGGCTGGTGTTCGACATGACCCCGCTGGCGGACGTGCTCGCCGAATTGCAGCGCTACCGTCCCGGCTACCTGCTGATCGGCGACGACAGCCTGCGCGGATTGCGGGTCAGCGGCACCTTCCGCGTCGACCGCCTCGATGACGCCCTGACCACCCTGGAACAGGCGTTCCCCATGACCATCCAGCGCTACACCGACTACGTGCTGGTGATGCAGCCACGCTGAAGCGAAAATTTTTTACGGGTCTGCGCGTGTCACCCGTCTTCCTTGGCGAAAACGATAATACGTTGCATTCGCTAGGGAGATTTACATGCGTCACGTCACCACCGGTATCCGTCCTCTCGTCGTTGCCTTGCGCCGCGCCACGCTGCTGATGGGCCTGTTGCCCGCGCTGGCCTGGGCCGAGCCGGTTGCTTTTGATATCCCCGCGCAGTCGCTGGGGTCGGCGCTCAATCAACTGGCCGAGCAGAGCGGTTTGCAGGTGATTTACAACGGCGAGCTGGTGCAGGGCCTGAGCAGCCCGGCGGTGCGCGGCAGTCAGGAACCGGAGGCGGCGTTGCAGCGTTTGCTGCAGGGCAGCGGGCTGATCTGGCACGCCACCGGCGCTGGCAGCGTCATGCTGGAAAAAGCCGCGGTGCAAGAGGATGCCGTGCAACTCGGCGCCACGTCCGTGACCGGCGCGGTGGCGGGGAGTGTCACCGAGGGCAGCACCTCGTATGCCACCCGTGGCCCGACCACCACCGCGACGCGGCTGAACATGACCCAGCGCGAAACCCCGCAGTCGGTGACCGTGGTCACCCGCCAGCGCATGGACGACCAGAACATGAAAGACCTGGACGACGTGCTGCAAAACACCACCGGCGTGATCGTCATCAAGAACGGCGGCGAGCGCTCGCTGTACCAGGCCCGCGGCCAGTTGGTGGACAGCCTGCAGATCGACGGCGTGCCCACCAACGTTGGCAACGCCTATTCGATGGACGCCATCTCCAAACCGGCCACCGACATCTACGACCGTGTCGAAGTGGTGCGCGGCGCCACAGGTCTGACCGAAGGCGCGGGCACGCCATCGGCGGCGATCAACCTGGTGCGCAAGCGGCCGACCGCCGAACCCCAGGCGCTGGTGGAAACCTCGGTGGGCTCGTGGGACAACTACCGCACCCTGGTCGATCTGTCGTCGGCGCTGAACGAGCAGGGCACACTGCGCGGGCGCACGGTCATCAGCTACAACGACGCCAACAGCTACATGGACAACGTGAAAAAAGAAAACCAGTTGTTCTACGGCATCGTCGAAATGGACCTGTCGGCGAGCACCATGGCGACGCTGGGTTTCTCCTACCAGAAGGACCGCAACTCCGGTTATGACTGGTCGGCCCTGCCAACGGCCAAGGACGGCGCCTTCTACCCGCTGTCGCGCTCGACCAACCTCACCGGCAAGTGGAACAAGCTGAACAAGAACAACACCACCTTCTTCGCCGACATCCAGCACAGCTTCGACAATGACTGGAAACTGATCGTCGCCGCCAACCACATCAAGGCCAAGTCGGACTTTCTCGGCAACTACACCTGGCGCGTCAGCGGCGACCGCTTCAGCCTCAACCCGCGGCACTTCTTCTACGACGACACCCAGACCAGCGTCGACGGCTATGCCACCGGCCCGTTCGAGCTGCTGGGCCGGCGCCATGAACTGGTGCTGGGCGCCAACGTGCGCAAGGACGATTTCGACTACCACGGCGGCCGCGATGCCGGTTACGGCTATCAGTTCGACATGAACGACCTGTCCGGCTTCAACCCGCCCAAGCCGACCGGGCTCAACGCCAACCTGTGGAAGTACAACATCACCCAGGAGCAATCCGGAGTCTACGGCGCGGCGCGCTTCAGCCTGACCGACAGCACGAAGTTCATCGTCGGCAGCCGGGTCAGTTGGTTCAAGACCGAGAACATGACCAACACCACCGGCATCCCGCGCAACACCGAGTACGCGAAAAACCGCGAGATCACGCCCTACGCCGGCCTGGTGCAGGAACTGAGCGACAACTTGTCCGCCTACGCCAGCTACACGGAAATCTTCAAGCCGCAGGCGAACCTGGACGCCAGCGGCTCGATCCTCGACCCCATGACCGGCAGCAACTACGAGCTGGGGCTCAAGGGCGAGTTCTACGACAAGCGCCTGAACGCCAGCGTCGCGTTGTTCCAGGCGGACCAGACCGGCCGCGCCGAATACCTGCTGCCGTGCAACTGCTACGAGCCGTCGGAGAAAGTCCGCAATCGCGGCGTGGAACTGGAAGTGAACGGGGCCCTGACCGAGGAATGGAACCTGTCGGCGGGCTACACCTACGTCCAGTCCAAGTACATCGGCGGCGAGCAGAAGGGCGAGGATTACTCGTCGCTGGCGCCACGGCACCTGTTCAAGATCGCCACCGACTATCGCCTGCCGGGTGTGCTGAACAAGGCGCGGGTGGGCGGCAGCGTGTACGCCCAGAGCAAGATCACCAACCGCGAGGCCAATTACCATATCCAGCAGCGCGGCTATGCCCTGACCAGCCTGCACGCGATCTACGAGCTGAACGAGCACCTGGAGCTGCAGTACAACCTGGATAACGTCTTCGACAAGAAGTACATCCAGACCATCGGCAACGACAACTACTGGAACTTCTACGGCGAGCCACGCAATTTCAACGTGGCGTTGCGGGCGAAGTTCTGAGGCGCGATCCAGGCGAACTTGCCGGCGGCTCCACCGGTCCGAAGGAAACACCCCCCACTTCGGAGCGACCCCGTGGAAGACCGCGTGATACAAGGCATCCAGCATGGCGAACCGCAACGCGACGCCGGTGGCTGGCTGCCGCTTGAAGGCTATGCGGCGCTCGGCGACGGGCGCTCGGTGGCGCTGGTGGGCTGGGACGGGTCAATCGACTGGTGGTGCGTGCCGCACATGGACTCGCCGCCGTTGTTCGATCGCCTGCTGGCGCCGCAGCACGGCGGCTATTTCGCGATCACGCCGAAGCAGGCGTACCGCGTCGAGCGTCGTTACCTGCCGGGCAGCAACGTGCTGGAAACCCTGTTCATCACCGACAGTGGCCGCGTGCGCCTGGTCGAGTCGCTCAACAGCGGCCCGGCCGGGCGTCTGCCCTGGGGTGAGCTGGGGCGGCGCCTGGAGGGTGTGGAAGGGCACGTCGACTTCACTGTGAAGATCGACTTCGGCACCCAGGCCGACACCGTCTCGCCGTTTCTCGCCCCGACCGGCAACGGCTGCGTGTTTCACGCCGGGCATATCCTCGGCATGTTCATCTACAGCGAGCAATTGCAGATCCAGCGCAAGGACGACCTTGGCGTGCGCGCCGAGGTGCGCGTGGCGGCCGGCGAAAAGGTGGTCATGGCCATCGTCAGCGGGCGCGACGAACCGCTGGTGGTGCCGAGCCTGGAACTGATCGACGCGCGTATCGACGGTTCGCACCGCGAGTGGCTGCAATGGAGCGAATGCCTGAGCTATGACGGTCCGTACCAGACACTGGTAGTGCGTAGCGCCCTGGCGCTGAAGTTGCTGCTGTCCTCGCCGACCGGGGCGATCATGGCCGCGGCCACCACCTCGCTGCCCGAGCGCATCGGTGGCACCAAGAACTACGACTACCGTTTCGCCTGGGTGCGGGACGCCGGCTACATCATCGAAGCCTTCCTCACCATGGGCGCTCAGCCGGAAGCCAAGGCGGCGCTGACCTGGCTGCTGCACCGCCTGAGCGAACACGGCGTGCGGGTGTTCTACACGCTGCAAGGCGAGGTGGGCGAGGGCGCCCGTGCGTTGCCGTTGCCCGGCTACAAATACTCGCCGCCGGTGGTCGGCAACAATGCCACCGGGCAAATCCAGCACGGCATCTACGGCGATATCTTCGAGACGGTGCGCAGTTTCATCGCGTGCGGCGCCGTCCTCGATGCCCGCAGCGCCAAGCTCCTCTGCGGCATCGCCGACCAATGCGCCGACACCTGGCGCCAGCCCGACTCGGGCATCTGGGAATTACCGGAGATTCGCCAGTACACCACCTCGAAAATCAGTTGCTGGCAGGCCCTCACCCACGCCGTGGAACTGGCCGATCACGGCCATCTGCCCACCACTTGCCGCGATCGCTGGGACCGCGAACGCCAGCGTATTCACGCCTGGGTCGAGGCCCATTGCTGGAGCGAGACGCTGCAGGGCTATCAGTTCTATCCGGACAGCGAGCGGCTGGACGCCTCGATCGCCCTCGCGGTGCGCTTCGGCTACCCCGAGCGGGAGCGTCTGCGCAGCACTCTGGAGGCGGTGCAGCGGGAGTTGGGGCGGGGGGCTTTTCACTACCGTTACAGTCAGGTCGAACAGGAGGAAGGTTGCTTCCTTGCCTGCACGTTCTGGCTGATTGAGGCCTGGGCCTTGCTCGGCCGGCAGGCGCGGGCCGAGGACGCGTTCGACAAGGCAGTGGAGGGCTTGGGGCTCGGCGTGGGAATCTACGCCGAGATGGTCGATCCTGACAGCGGCCAGTACCTGGGCAACCTGCCGCAAGGGCTGACGCATCTGTCGCTGATACGGGCGGCGCGGGCGATTGGCGGGGAAGGCGATCACCGGGGAAATAGCTGAATGCTATGATCGCGGGCCTGATCCACTGGCCCGCAAGGAAGACCCATGAACTCGACTCCACCTAATGGCCTGCCGGTCTATCGCCTGATCACCGGCCGCGACGATTCCGCGTTTTGCCAGCGCATTTCCGAAATGCTTGCGCTGGGTTATGCGTTGCATGGCTCGCCCAGCATCACCTTCGATGCGAGCAAGCATCATGTGATCGCGGCTCAGGCGGTGGTGTGGCCGGGGCGGTAGTTGGGGTTATGAGAGCGGATGAGCACGGCATGTGTCGGTCTTGGTTGATCCGGCGCTTCGCGAGCAAGCTCGCTCCTACAGGTCACTGAACCGGCGAATGCCCCTGTAGGAGCGAGCTTGCTCGCGATGCGCCAAAATAGAGCATGTGTTTGGCAGCTCCGCTCCAGCGCTTCTAGAAGTAGTAACCAATATTCACGTAAACCTGGTTCTCCCACTGATCACTACCGCCAGCGCCCAGGCTCTGCGCATAGCTGCTGCCACCAATGTAGGGATCGTTCTTGCCGATCAGCCATTCGGTGGCGATCCACAATTTGCTCAGTGAGAACGACGAGCCAAGAATCAGCCGCTCGGAGGTGTCGAAGCCCGAGGCTGATTTGTCGAAGGCGCTGTAGTTGGCGTACAGCTTGATCCCGCTGAGCTGGTCGAACAGGTATTTGCCGTCGACGTCGTAGCTGAGGTCGGCAACGTAGAAGTTGCCGCGGCTGGCGACGTTGAACGTGCCGTCGTAGCCGCCGAAGGTGACCACTTCATCGGTGCCTTCATTACGCGGTGACATCTGTTGCCGCGCCGCCATCAACTGCACGCCCCACGGGCCGTTCTTGCCCAGGTAGTGCACCGCCACGGCATTGCGCCGGCCGTCGTCGCCGGTGTCGTTGTTCTTCAGCGTGGAAGTCATGCCCGACACACCGACCTCGGATTTCCAGTCGCCCAGCTGCACGGCCTTGGCCAGGCGCAGCACTGCAGTGTTGCGCTCGCGGTTGTCGCTGCCGTCCTCGACGTAGCTGTCGGCCGAGGACACCACGGTGGAGTAGGTGCGGCCATTGCTGGTGCCTTTGCCTTGCCAGGCCGGGCGCAGGTAGTAGCCGGCCTGGATATTCCAGTCGCCGACCTGCTGAATGTACTTGGCGCCGATCTGCTCGACATCCTCCAGGCCGATGACGTTGCCCAGGGTTTCGAAGAAGGTGCTGCCGAAGTACGGCTGCAGGCCGAACGGAATCTGGTTGAGGCCGACCTGGATCTGCTGGTCCGGGTTGAAGCGATAGCCGACCCAGGCGGTTTCGGCGAACGCCACGTCGCCGACATTGTTGGTGTACTTGTACGGGTAAGCGCGCCCGTAGAAGCGGTACTTGGCGGCGCCGATCCAGGTGTCGGAGGTGTATTTGGCAGTGAGGAAGGCAGTGTCGAAGTTGAACTTCTGGATGTCGCGGTCCGGGTCGTAGTCCCAACGGGCGCGCACGGCACCACCGAGGTCGAGGTGGTCGGTGACCTGCACCGCCATGGCCGGGACGGCGAGGCTGGACAAGGCGGCAAGACAAACGGACTGCAAGCGCAGGGAAGCGGTGAAGGGCATGTGGCGGCTCTCGTTTATTGTTATGTGAGACGCGCGCAGTGTTGCCATCAGGCGTTTGCGGGACAAACGATTAAATCGAGAGACAAACCTGCGTTTAACGCAGGTTACTGCCTGAGAATTTTGTCGGCTTTGTAGGAAGAGTCCTTGCCGCGTGGAATACTGCAAACCTTGTCAGCCGTCTTACGAGCGCCTTCCATGAAACGCAAAATGCCAGGTCTCAACGCACTCAAAGCCTTCGAGGTGGCCGGTAGCACCGGCAGCTTCACCCGCGCCGCCGAGTTGCTCAACGTCACCCAGAGCGCGGTCAGCCGTCAGGTGCGGCAACTGGAGGAGCAACTGGGCGAGCACCTGCTGCAACGCCGGCATCATCACCTTGAGCTGACCAATGCCGGGCGCGTGCTGCTGCGGGCGCTGCACCAGTCGTTCGACAAGATCGAGATGACCGTGCGCAGCATCCAGCAGAAAACCCATTCCAACCGCCTGCACCTCAATGCCCCGCCGACCTTTACCAGCCGCTGGCTGATGCCACGGCTGGGGCGCCTGCGCGAGCGCCACCCGGAGCTGGAACTGAGCATTACCACGCGGTTGCAGGACAGCCTCGCGGAAACCGCCACCCTTGATTGCGCGATCCGCTTCGGCAATGGCGAGTGGGATGGCCTGGACAGCTCGTTGCTGATTCAGGAGCGGCATATCGCCGTGTGCGCGCCGTCGTTGTATGCCCGGGAGGAAGACGAACAGGGCATCGACCTGAACCGCATGACGTTGCTGCATGTGCTGGCCCGCGAAGACCAGCGCTACCTCACCTGGAAACACTGGCTGGACGCCGCCCGCATCAGCGGTGTGGATACCCAGGGCGGCTATGAGTTCGACCTGCTGGACCTGGCCATCCGTGCTGCGGTGGATGGCCTGGGCATCACCATCGCCGACTGGCACATGGTCGCTCCCGAACTGGCCGGCGGACGGCTGACCCAGGTGCTCAACGTGCATGTGGACGGGCATCAGTCCTACTGGCTGGTGACCCGCCCGGAACAGCGCGATGCGCCGCAGTTGCAGTTGTTCAGCCAGTGGCTGCAGGAGGAAATCTGGCTGGCGCAGCGGCAGTTGGAGCCGTCTAGTCCGGCTGTTTGAGATGACTTTCTGGGGCCTCATCGCTGGCGTGTCGGTGCGCCGGGCCGCAGCGATGAGGCCTTGGAAAATACCACTAACATGCCTTTTTCGAATGTTCCCCTGCGCTATTAATCGTTTGTCCATCCGCCCCCGAATCACAACACTGCCCGTCAATAACAACGTGACAACGATGGGCAACCCACGATGCGAATCGAGCGAAATTTTGTTGATGGCCACTTCATCGAGCCTGCCGGCGCGGCACTGATTGCGGTGCAGGACCCGGCCACGGAAAGCGTGGTCGGCCAGGTCGCGGCGGCCACCGTGGAAGAGGCCATCGCCGCTGTCGACGCCGCTGCCGTGGCGCAGAAAACCTGGGGCAAGCTGACCAGCATCGAGCGCGGCGAGCATCTGCGCGCCTTCGCCGACGCCCTCGACGCCCATGCCGTGCAGATCGGCGAGGCGCTGGCCGCCGAGTCCGGCAAGAGCCTGGAAGACGCCAGCAACGAGGCCCGCTACGCGGCGCAAATCACCCGCTACCACGCCGAGTGGGCGCGGCGCATCGAAGGCGAGATCATCCCCAGCGACACCCCCGACGAACGCCTGTTCCTGCACCGCGAGCCGATCGGCGTGGTGGCCTGCCTGATTCCGTTCAACTACCCGGTCTACACCCTGCTGCGCAAAGTCGCCCCGGCGCTGATCGCCGGCAATACCGTGGTGGTGCGGCCGAGCAACAACACACCGCTGTCGGCCTTCGAAATTGCCCGCGCCGCACAACAGGCCGGCCTGCCAGCGGGCGTGCTGAACATCCTGACCATGGACCACGCCACCGCCGCCAGCCTCTGCACCCACAAGGCCGTGGGCCTGATCACCCTGACCGGCAGCGTCAACGCCGGGCGCATCGTCCTCGATTACTGCAAGGAAAACATCGCCAAGCCGTCCCTGGAACTGGGCGGCAAGACCCCGGTGATCGTCGAAGCCGACGCTGACCTGGAAAAGGCCGCCAACGATATCGTCGGTTCCAAGACCACCCACTGCGGCCAGTTGTGCACGGCGGTGGAGCGGGTCTACGCCCACGAAAGCGTGCACGACCGCCTGCTGGCGCTGCTCAAGGAGAAATTCGCCGCGGTGCGTTTCGGCGACCGTGCCGAGGATCCGCAGCGGATGGGGCCGCTGGTCAACGCCGCCTCCCGGCGCAACATCCACGCCATGGTCGAGCGCGCGGTCGCGGTCGGCGCGATGCTGGAGACCGGCGGTTTCATTCCGCAGGGCCCGGGTCATTTCTACCCGCCGACCCTGCTCAGCCACTGCCGCCAGGACATGGAAATCGTCCAGGAAGAAACCTTCGGCCCGGTGCTGGCGCTGCTGCGCTACCACAGCATCGACCAAGCGCTGGATATGGCCAACGACCACCAGTTCGGCCTGTCGTCGGTGCTCTACACCGAAAACTACCGCACCACCATGAAGGTCGCCGCCGCCATCGAGGCCGGTGAGCTTTACGTCAATCGCACCCCGGCCGACCCCTACCAGGGCTTCCACGCCGGCTGGAAACGCTCGGGCCTGGGCGGTGATGACGGCAAGCACGGAATGCTCGAATTCACCCAGACCCGACTGGTGGTCATGAAGTACTGAGTTTTAAGTCGCAAGCTACCCGTGGCAAGGCGTCCGTGTTGTACGGCGACTTGCCGCCAGGTGCTTGCAGCGTGCCGTTCCCCTAATAAGAACAACAGAGGTTTCATCCATGTCCAAGCATGCTGCCAATGCTGCTGTCCAGGGTTCCGCCGCCCCCGTCGCGGACGCCAGCGACAAGGGAAGTCGCTATTTCCAACTGATGCTGCTGGTGCTCGCTGCCGGCGCGATCTACCCGATCCTCTACCTGCGGCAGGTCTACCAGACCACCATGCTCGAGGTATTCCAGATCAACCACAGCGAGCTGGGTTACCTGTACTCCATGCTCGGCACCATCTTCCTGCTCAGCTACCTGCCCAGCGGCTGGCTGGCTGACCGCATCGCCCCGCGTTTCCTGATCTTCTTCTCGCTGGTGGCCACCGGCGCGCTGGGCCTGTGGTATTCCACCGCGCCGTCGATGACCGGCCTGCTGATCATCTTCGGCTGCTGGGGCCTGACCACCGGCCTGACCTTCTGGGCCTCGGTGCTCAAGCGGGTCAAGATGATCGCCCGGCACTCCGAGCAGGGCCGTTTCTTCGGCATCCTCGACGGCGGTCGCGGCCTGGTGGAAGCGCTGCTGGCCACCGTGGCCCTGGCGCTGTTCGCCTTTGCCACCGAAACCCGCGGCGAATCGGTCGCCGAAGGCTTCAAGCATGTGGTCTACCTGTACTCCTTCACCTGTATCGCCATCGGCTGCGTGCTGGTGCTGCTCAAGGACCCCAAGTCCATGGAAAGCACCGAGGCGGTGGAGAAGGGCAAGTTCAACCTGCTGAGCGACCTCGCGACCCTGGTCAGGATCCCCGAGCTGTGGCTGGTGACCGCCATTGTGTTCTGCGGCTACCACATCTTCTGGGCCACCTACAGTTTCTCCGACTACCTGCAAGGCAGCGGCATGACCGCCGTCATGGCCGGCACCATCACCACCATCAAACTGTGGATGCGCCCCATCGGCGGCATCGGCGGCGGCTGGCTGGGTGACAAGTTCAGCAACGTCTCGGTGCTGATCGTCGCCATGCTCCTGGCCACCCTGGGCATCTTCGGCCTGATCGTCTTCCCGGCGCTGAACAGCCTCGGCCTGCTGATCGCCACGGTGATCTTCATCGGCCTGATGACCTACGCCATCCGTGGCCTGTACTGGGCAATCCTCGATACCTGCGCCATTCCGCTGCGCATCACCGGCCTGGCGATCGGCATCGTTTCGGTGGTCGGCTACCTGCCCGACACCTTCATTCCGCTGATCAACGGTTACCTCACCGAACACTACCCTGGCGCCCTGGGCTACAAGCTGTACTTCAGCTACATCGGCGCCGTGGGCCTGATCGGCACCCTGGCCGCGGTGGCACTGCGGGCCCGGGTCAAGCGCAACAACCGACTTCAGAACACAGGTGCCTGAGATGAAAATCGTCGCTCTCGAAACCCATATCGTCGCCGTACCGCCACCGTACATCGGCGGCATGTACTGGCTGTTCGTCAAGCTGCGCACCGCCTGCGGCATCGAAGGCGTCGGCGAGATCTACGCCGCCACCTTCGGCCCCAAGGCCATGCTGCCGATCATCGAGGACGTGTTCGAGCGCTACCTGCTCGACCAGGACCCGCACCACATCGAGCGTTTCTTCCGTCAGGCCTATTCCAGCGGCTTCACCCAGCGCCCGGACCTGACCATGATGGGCGTGGTCAGCGGCCTGGAAATGGCCTGCTGGGACATCATCGGCAAGGCGGCGAACAAGCCGGTCTACGAACTGCTCGGCGGCAAGGTGCATGAGCGCCTGCGTTCCTACACCTACCTGTACCCGGTCAACAGCCAGGGCGAGTACGACTACGACGACCCGGACCTGGCCGCCGAATGCGCGGTGCAGAACATGAACAAGGGCTTCACCGCGGTGAAGTTCGACCCGGCCGGCCCGTACACCGCGTACTCCGGGCACCAGATTTCCCTGGAAGTGCTGGAGCGCTGCGAAACCTTCTGCCGCAAGATCCGCGAGGCGGTGGGCGACAAGTGCGACCTGCTGTTCGGCACGCACGGGCAAATGGTGCCGTCTTCGGCGATCCGCCTGGCCAAGCGCCTGGAGAAGTACGACCCGTTGTGGTTCGAAGAGCCGATCCCGCCGGGCCAGGAAGACGCCATGGCCCAGGTGGCCGGCAAGACCAGCATCCCCATCGCCACCGGCGAGCGGCTGACCACCAAGTACGAGTTCTTCAAGCTGCTGCAGGCCGGCGGTGCGTCGATCCTGCAGATGAATGTGGCGCGCTGCGGCGGCCTGCTGGAGGCGAAGAAGATCGCCAGCCTGGCCGAGGTGTACTACGCGCAGATCGCCCCGCACCTCTACAACGGTCCGATCGGCGCGGCGGCCAGCTTCCAGCTCGCGGCCTGCACGCCGAACTTCCTGATCCAGGAAAGCATCGAGACCTGGGGCGGCTTCCATGCCGAAGTGCTGACCAGGCCGCTGCAATGGGAAGACGGCTACATCATCCCGTCCAGCGAACCGGGCCTGGGTGTCGAGCTGAACATGGACGTGGTGCGCAAGCACACGCCCTACACCGGCCAGCGCCTGCACCTGCAAATGGCACCGACCCCGGCCGACGTGCGCGACACCTCGCCGGCCAAGGGCTGACCCGACGCTCGCCCGGCAACGGGCGGCGCTCACTCTGACTTACGCGGTAACTGCATGACTTACGACTACATCATCGCCGGCGCGGGTGCTGCCGGTTGCGTCCTCGCCAACCGGCTGTCGGCCTCGGGCAAGCACTCGGTGCTGCTGCTGGAAGCGGGCGGCAAGGACGACTCGTTCTGGTTCAAGATCCCGGTCGGTTTCGCCAAGATGTATTACAACCCGACCTTCAACTGGATGTACTACAGCCAGCCGCAGCAGCAACTCGCCAATCGCGCCATCTACGCCCCGCGCGGCAAGGTGCAGGGCGGTTCGGGCTCGATCAACGCGATGATCTACGTGCGCGGCCAGGCCCATGATTTCGACGACTGGGCGGCCAACGGCAACGACGGCTGGGGCTTCAAGGACGTGCTGCCGTACTTCCGCAAGCTGGAGAACCACCCGCTGGGCGACAGCGCCTATCACGGCGGCAGCGGGCCGATCAGCATCACCCCGATGAAAGGCCAGACCCACCCGATCTGTGACGTCTTCCTCAAGGGCTGCGAAGAGCTGGGCTATCCGCGCAGCGAAGACTTCAACGGGCCGAAATTCGAAGGCGCCGGCATCTACGACGTCAACACCCGCAACGGCCAGCGCTGCTCCAGCAGCTTCGCCCATCTGCACCCGGCGCTGAGCCGGGCGAACCTGACGATCGAACATCATGCGCTGGTCGACCGGGTGCTGTTCGAAGGCGAGCGCGCCAGTGGCGTGCTGGTCAGCCAGAACGGTGTCAGCCGCAGCTTTATCGCGCGCAAGGAAGTCATCCTCTGCGCCGGCGCCGTGGATACACCGAAGATCCTGCAACTGTCCGGGGTGGGCGACCGCGCGCTGCTGGACAAGCACGGCATCAAGCAGGTCAGGCAACTGCCGGCGGTGGGCCGCAATCTGCAGGATCACCTGTGCGTCAGCTACTACTACAAGGCCAATATCCCGACCCTCAATGACCAGCTCGGCTCGTTGCTCGGCCAGCTCAAGCTGGGCCTGCAATACCTGTTCACGCGCAAGGGCGCGCTGGCGATGAGCGTCAACCAGGCGGGTGGCTTCTTCCGTGGTCAGGAGGGCGAGCAAAACCCCAACCTGCAGTTGTATTTCAACCCGCTGTCGTACCAGATCCCGAAGAACAACAAGGCCAGCCTCAAGCCCGAACCGTACTCCGGCTTCCTGCTGTGCTTTAACCCGTGCCGGCCGACCAGCCGAGGTCATGTCGAAATCGCCTCGGGCAACCCCCGCGATGCGGCGCTGATCGACCCCAACTACCTGAGCACCGAGAAAGACATCGACGAAGTGATCCAGGGCAGCCGGCTGATGCGCAAGATCATGCAGGCCCCGGCGCTCAAGGGCATTACCGTCGAAGAAGTGCTGCCGGGCCCGGCGGTGGACAGCGACGAGCAGATGCTGGCGTACTTCCGCGAGAACAGCGGCTCGATCTACCACCTGTGCGGCACCTGCGCCATGGGCGCCGACGAAGCCAGCTCGGTGGTGGACAAGCGCCTGAAAGTGCATGGCCTTGATGGGCTGCGGGTGATCGATGCGTCGATCTTCCCCAACGTGACCTCGGGCAACACCCATGCTGCGGTGTTGATGGTGGCGGAGAAGGGGGCTGATCTGGTGTTGGCGGATGCCTGATCACCTCGCGACGGATCATCGCCCCGACAAGCGCGCTCCTACTGTGCAAAACGCTGTAGGAGCGAGCTTGCTCGCGATGCGCCGCCTATGCGGCGCTCGTTCCTGAAAACACCGACCATCTGCCAGCCTGCAAGAAAACCTCTACAGAAATGAACCTGCCCAAGCGAAAGTTGTACAAGAGAATATACTTGTACAATATTTCGCAGCGCTTTCGAGGTTCTTTCACATGCCCAGCACAGGCTATCACCGGCGACGCACCCTGCTTTCGCTTTGCCTGTTGCTGGCAATGACCGCCAATGCCGCCGCCGACTGGCGGCCCGCATTGCCCGATGCCCGGCTGGTGGGCAGCGGCGAATTCACCTGGTTTGGCCTGCGCCTCTACAGCGCCCGCTTGTGGAGTCCGGTCACACCGCCGGACTTGCAGCAGCCCTTCGCCCTGGAACTCATCTACCACCGCTCGCTATCCCGGGACACGCTGGTCGAAGCCAGCCTCGAGGAAATGCGCCGCCTCGGCGACAAGACCCTGGACGCCGCCACCCTGGACCGCTGGACCGAGGCCATGAACAGCGCCTTTGTCGATGTGCGCCCCGGCATGCGCATCACCGGCTTGTATCTACCAGGACGTGGCTGCCGTTTCTATGTCGACGGCGAGCTGCGCCGCGAGGTTGACGACGCCGCCTTTGCCCGTGCGTTCTTCGCCATCTGGCTGGACCCGCGGGCCCGTGATCCACAACTGCGCCAGCGCCTGCTGGGGCAGGCCGATCGAGGAGAGTGACATGCGCAGAATCCTGATCCTGCTTGGCTGCCTGCTGCTGGGCAGTTGCGGCAACGTCGATGTGCAGACCTATGCCAAGGAACAACCCGGCCTGAACCTGGTGGCGTTCTTTTCCCGCCCGGTCCAGGCCTGGGGCATGGTGCAGAACCGCTCCGGGGAAGTGACCAAGCGTTTTCATGTGCGCGTCGACAGTCGCCGCGAAGGCGAACGGCTGATCCTCGATGAACGTTTCGTCTATAGCGACGGCACGCGCCAGCAACGTACCTGGACGCTGACGCCGGACGGCCAGGGTCGCTGGCGCGGGCGGGCCGGCGATGTGATCGGCGAGGCCGTTGGCGAAGTGGCCGGCAACGCGCTGCACTGGCGCTATCGTTTGGACGTTCCGGTCGATGGTCGCCACTGGGAGCTGGATATGGACGACTGGATGTACCTGATGGACGAAGACACCCTGATCAACCGCACCAGCATGCGCAAATTTGGCGTGGAAGTGGGGCAGGTGACGCTGTTCTTCCGTCGCCTGCCGGAGGCGAACGCGGGTGACTGAAGCTGCCCGGCTCGGCCTGGTGCTGGGTGACCAGTTGTCGTTCGACCTGGCGTCGCTGCGTGCCCTCGACCCCGCCCGCGACGTGCTGCTGATGGCCGAGGTGGACGCTGAAGCACGCTACGTGCCGCACCACCCGCAGAAGATCGTGCTGATCTTCAGTGCCATGCGCCATTTCGCCGAGGCCCTGCGTGAGCAAGGCTGGCGGGTGCAGTACGTGCGCCTGGACGCCCCTGACAACAGCGGCAGCATCGCTGGCGAACTGCGCCGCTGGCGTGAGGTGTTCGGCGCGGACGAAGTGCACCTGACCGAGTGCGGCGAATGGCGGTTGGAGCAGGCCCTGCGCGAAAGCGGGTTGCCGCTGGTGTGGCATGCGGACCGGCGTTTTCTCTGTTCGCGTCAGGCGTTCGGCCGCTGGGCGGCGGGTCAGTCGCAGTTGCGCATGGAGCACTTCTACCGCGGCATGCGCAAACGCAGCGGCCTGCTGGTCGAGCCCGACGGCAGCCCGGCCGGTGGCGCCTGGAACTACGACAGCGACAACCGCAAGGCGTTGCCCCGTGGGCTGCGCGGACCGTTTCCGGCGCATTTCGAGCGTGACGCGATCACCCAGGAGGTCATCGCCCTGGTGGGCGAGCGCTTCGGTGACCACTACGGCAGCGTCGAAGCCTTCGACTACCCGGTGACCCACGATCAGGCCCAGGCCCTGTGGCAGCATTTTCTCGACTTCGGTCTGGCGGCCTTCGGCGACTTCCAGGACGCCATGGCCGAGGGCGAGCCGTTTCTGTTCCATGCGCGCATCAGCGCGGCGCTGAACATCGGTTTGCTGGACGTCCGCCAACTGTGCGCCGACGTCGACAGCGCCTATCGCCAGGGGCGGGTGCCGCTCAATGCGGCCGAGGGTTTCATCCGCCAGTTGATCGGCTGGCGCGAGTACGTGCACGGCATCTACTGGCTGCGCATGCCCGAGTACGCGCAGCTCAATACCTTCGATAACCAGCGGGCCCTGCCCGAGTTCTACTGGACCGGACAGACCGGCATGCGCTGCATGTCGCGAGTGATCGGCCAGACCCTGGAGCTGGGCTACGCCCACCATATTCAGCGGCTGATGGTCACCGGCAATTTCGCGTTGCTGGCCGGCATCGTGCCGTCGGCGATCTGCGAGTGGTATCTGGCGGTCTATCTGGACGCCTTCGATTGGGTCGAACTGCCCAACACCCTGGGCATGGTCATGCATGCCGACGGCGGCTACCTCGGGTCCAAGCCCTACTGCGCCAGCGGGCGCTATATCCAGCGCATGTCCGACCACTGTGGTGCCTGTCGCTACCGGGTCGAGCGGGCGGTGGAGGAGGACGCTTGTCCGTTCAACGCCCTGTACTGGCATTTCCTCATGCGTCACCGCCAGCCGCTGGCCGATAACCCGCGCCTGAGCATGATCTATCGGGGCCTGGACGCGATGGACAGCGCCCGTCGTGACGCCTTGTGGCTGCGCGGCGAGTCGCTGCTGGCGCGGCTGGATGCCGGGGATGCGCTATGACGCGCTCAGCGCCATGCGGCGAGACGCAAGCACAATGGCAGCCAGAGCGCCCATAACGGCGCCAGCAGCAGTGCGGTGTTGAGGTTGCCCAGCGGCAGTTCGATACCGGCAAGACGGGCGCCGGCGAGGTAGGCTGGCGGCGCGCCGAGCAACCCCAGCAACGCGCCCCACCCGAGTGGATGCGCGGCCCACGCCAGGCTGTGGCGCATGCCGCTGGCCAGCACCAGCCAGAGCAGCGCCAGCCACAGTGGTAGCGGTGTCTGGTCGAAGGCGAAAACGCCAGCCGCCCCCAGTCCGCTGTCCAGCAGGCAACCCGCCAGGCCGACCCGCAGTAACGCCGCCAACTCGGCTTTCGGGTTGTCGCAATAGCGCACATGAATCAACAGGCCGATCAGTACTGGCAACAACAACCAGGGCCGCTGCGCGCCGAGCACGCAACCCCACCAACCCGCCTGCAACCACAGGGCATTGCCGAGCAGCCAGGCGCGGGACACCTCAGGCGCCCGGCAGCGGCGCTCGCCGCGCAGTCGGACCGGCCCACAGCAACTGGGCGACGCCAATTGCCCGCTCTTCGAAACCGCCCTGGCAGTAACACAGGTAGAACTCCCACAGGCGCTGGAAGGTTTCGTCATACCCCAGCTCCAGCAGCGCGGACCGTGACTGGTTCAGGTTGTCGCGCCAGTGCCGCAGGGTACGCGCATAGTCCTGGCCGAAGTCTTCCATGTGGATCAGGTTCAGCGCGGTCTGCCGGCTCGCGGTGTCCAGCAGCACGCTCAGCGAGGGCAGGGCGCCGCCGGGAAAGATGTAGCGCTGGATGAAATCCACCGAGCGCCGCGCCTGGGCGTAGCGCTGGTCGCGGATGGTGATCACCTGCAGCAGCATCAGGCCGTTTTCCTTCAGGCGCGCGGCGCATTGGCGGAAATAGGCGCGCAGGTAGCGATGGCCGACGGCCTCGATCATCTCGATCGACACCAGCTTGTCGAAGCTTCCGCGCAAGTCGCGGTAGTCCTCGCGCAGCACCGTGATGCGTTGCTCCAGGCCCAGCGCTCGCACGCGGTCCTGCGTGTGTTGGTATTGGGCGTCGGAGAGCGTGGTGGTGGTGACCCGGCAGCCATAGTGCGTGGCCGCGTGAATGGCCAGGCTGCCCCAGCCGGTGCCGATTTCCAGCAGGTGCTCATCGGCCTGCAGGTCGAGCTTGCGGCAGATGCCGTCGAGCTTGTTCAACTGCGCCTGTTCAAGGCTTTGTTCGGGGCTTTCGAACTGCGCCGCCGAGTACATCATGGTCGGGTCGAGCAGGCGCTCGAACAGCGCATTGCCGAGGTCGTAGTGGGCGAGGATATTGCGCCGCGAACCGCTGCGGCTGTTGCGGTTGAGCCGGTGCAGCAGGCGCAGCGCCGGGCGGCCGAGGCGCGCCAGACCGCTTTCGAGGGCGTCGAGGACCTCCAGGTTGGCGACGAACAGGCGGGTCAGCGCCGCCAGGTCCGGGCTGCGCCAGTAGCCGTGAATGTACGCCTCGCCGGCGCCGATCGAACCGTTGCTGGCGACCAGGCTCCAGGCTGCCTCGTCGGTGATCTCGACCTCGGCCTGCAATGGACTGTCGGCATCGCCGAACGTCCATTGGCGGTCATTGCAGGTCAGGCGCAGGTGACCCTGGCGCAAGCGCCGCAGTTGCGCGAGCACCGCGGTTCTGGCCAGGCTGCCGAGCAGCGGGCTCAACCCGGTGGACTTGCTAACGGTCAGGGTGGGAATGGACATGCTCGGACTCCTCGCGGGTGTGTCGGCCAAGTCCCAGGCTGTCCTGGCTGGCGTGGTGGTCATGCAGTGGGGTGCGTTTGAACAGCAGGCGCAGGGCCTGCCAGTAGATCGAGGTCACCGTGCGCAGGCTCATCCACGGAAACGCCAGGATATGGCGGCGCAGGGATGTGGCCGTGAGTGCCTGGCGGCTGAGGGTGAGGTCGGCCTGGAACACCTTGTGGCCCTCGCGCCAGTTCTCCATGTGGATGCGAATGTGCTGCGCATCGAGGAAAAAGCGCAGGCGGTAATCCATGTCCAGCGGCATGAACGGCGAGACATGAAAGGCCTTGGCCACCGCGAACTGCCGGGGTCGCCCGGCCTGCACCGGCAGCACGTAGTGGAAGCGCTCGCGCCACGGCGTGTTGCGTACTTCGAGCAGGATCGCCGCCAGGCGCCCGTCGCGGTCATGGCAGAAATAGAAACTCACCGGGTTGAACGACAACCCCCAACTGCGCGGCTGGGTCAGCAGGTGCACGGCGCCTTCGGACGTTTCGCCGGTGGCCTGGCCGACCAGGGTGCGCGCAGCATCGGCCAGCGACTGGCCTTGCCGGGTCAGGGCGGGCAGGAAGTCGCGCTCGCGCCAGCTCAACGGCGCCAGCAGCGAGGTGCCGAGCCAGCGTGACAGGCCGAGCAGTTGCGGTTGTTCGTCCAGATCGACGTAGAGCATGCCGACCCGGTAGCGAAACGCATGCACCCGCGGGGTCAGGCGGCGATGGCTGACCCAGCCGTGACACAGGCTGCTGTTCACAGGTGTTCTCCGAAGTGTTCCGCGACCCGCAGTGCGCTGGTCACGCCGTCCTCATGGAAGCCGTTGGCCCAGTAGGCGCCGCAGTAAAAGCTGTGTTGCTGGCCCTGTAGTTCGGCGTGACGCGCTTGCGCCGCCACGGCCGCGAGGCTGTATTGCGGATGGGCGTAGTCGAACCGCGCGAGTATCTGCGCCGGGTCTATTTGCGCGGTCTGGTTGAGGCTGACGCAGAAGGTCACCGGCGCCTCGATGCCCTGCAGGATGTTCATGTCGTAGGTCAGCGCGGCCGGTGCCTGCTGCGTACCGCCGAGGCGATAGTTCCAACTGGCCCAGGCCTTGCGCCGCCTTGGCAGCAGGCGCGTATCGGTGTGCAGGACGACCTCGTTGCTGGCGTAGCGCAAGGCGCCGAGCACTTCGCGTTCGGCGCCACTGGGCGCGTCGAGTAGCGCCAGCGCCTGGTCGCTGTGGCAGGCGAACACCACGCTGTCGAAACGCTCGGGTCCGTTGCTGCTGGTGAGGGTCACGCCGCCTTCGTCACGGCTGACCCGGGCTACCGCGCAGCTCAGCCGGATACGCTCGGCGAACCTCCGGCACAGCGGCTCGATATAGCCGCGCGAGCCGCCCTCGACCACCCGCCACTGCGGGCGATTGCTCACCGACAACAGGCCGTGGTTGCGGCAGAAACGCACGAAGAATTGCAGAGGGAAACCGAGCATGTCGGCGCGCGACATCGACCAGATCGCCGAGCCCATGGGCACGACATAGTGGTCGATGAAGCGCTGGCCGTAGCGCTGCGCCCGCAGGTAGTCGCCGAGGGTGGTGGCGGCGTCGATCCGTCCGCTGTCGAGGTCGGCCAGCACCTGGCGGTTGAAGCGCAGGATGTCGCGCAGCATGCCCCAGAAACCCGGCGACAGCAGGTTGCTCCGCTGGGCGAACAGGCTGTCGAGGTCGTGGCCGTTGTATTCGAGGCCGGTTTGCGGATCGTGCACCGAGAAGCTCATCTCGGTCGGCCGCGAAGCCACGCCGAGGTGATCGAGCAGGCGAATGAAATTGGGGTAGGTCCAGTCGTTGAACACGATAAAACCGGTGTCCACCGCGTAGTGCTGGCCTTGCCACTGCACATCGACGGTGTGGGTGTGGCCGCCGATCCAGTCGGCGGCCTCGAACACCGTGATTTCGTGGCGCCGGGACAGCAAGTGGGCACAGGTCAGGCCGGCGATGCCGCTGCCGATGATGGCGATACGCATGGGTTCTAGTCCTGTTCGTTGCGCGCCAGGCGCTGGCCCAGCTTCAGGCGCCAGCGGGCCGGCAGTGCGCCGAGCAGACGCAGCACCAGGGTGAAAAGGGTCGGGAAATTGATTTCCAGCGGGCGCCGCGGCAAGCGTTCGGCGATATGCCGCGCGGCACGCTCGGCGCTCCAGATCTGTGGCATGGGGAAGTCGTTGCGCTGGGTCAGCGGGGTGTCGACAAAGCCCGGATTGACCAGGGTGACGTCGATGCCTTCGGCGATCAGCTCGATGCGCAGCGACTCGATCAGGTAGCGCAGCGCTGCCTTGGACGCGCCATACGCGCCAGCCCGCGGCAAGGCCAGCCAGGTCACCGAGCTGCCGGTCACCACCAGATGCGGCTGTTGCCCGCGTCGCAGCAGCGGCAGCGCGGCCTGCAGGCAATGGCTGACGCCCAGCAGGTTGGTGTGCAGTACCCGTTCCACCAGGGCAGCATCGAAATGGCCGGGTTCGAGGTACTCGCAGGTGCCGGCGTTGAGAATCACCTGGTCGAGTGCGCCCCAGGCCTGTTCGATCTCGGTGACGATGGCCGCGACCTGCTGCGGGTCGCTGACATCGCCGGTGGCCAGCAGCACCTGGCCGGGGAAGCGCAGGGCCAGCGGCTCCAGCGTCTCGGCATTGCGACCGCCGAGCGCCACCTGATGGCCTTGCTCCAGCAGGCGCAGCGCCAACGCGGCGCCGATGCCGCTGCTGGCACCGGTCAGCCAGCAGCGGCTCATGCCAGCCGGCCCTTGAGCCAGCCGATCAGGCTGCCCATCACTGGAAGGTGTTCGTAGAGCAGGGCGCCGGCATCGAAGTAGTCGCGGTGAAAGTGAACCCGGTCGGTCCAGCGCAGGTGGCTGCAACCGTCCAGGCTGATCAGCTTGCCGCCCTCCAGGCGCGGATGGCGAAAGTGCAGGGTCCAGCGCAGGTAGCCGCGGCCGGCGCCGACTTCGTCCAGGTCGTGGAAGTCGTAGCGGATGTCCTGCGCATTGGCGTAGAGCTGGTCGAAGTAGGCCCGCAGTGCTGGCAGGCCGTTGATTTCGTGCAGGGGATCGCGAAACACGATGGTGTCGCTGTACAACTCATCCAGCCGCGAGAGGCTGCCCGCATCCAGCGTGGCAAAGCGGTTGGCAAAGGATTGCAGGTAGCTGGACATTCGCATCTCCGAGGCAATCTTGTACAAAATACAAATCTTGTACAGGTATACCTAGAGAGTATGACTAAAACTGTACAAGTCAAACTCCCTGTACAGTTTTTCTCGCGCGCTGCTCAGCGCACGCGCAACAACCGGTCCAGCGACACTGCTCCCGCGCCGCGGGCGACCAGCAGCAGGAGCAACCCCGCCCAGGACAAATGCACCGGCCAGGCATCGGGGTACACGAAAATTTCGATCACCAGAGTCATGCCCAGCAGCGCCAATGCCGACAGACGGGTGAACAGGCCAAGTACCAGCAGCAGCGGGAACAGGTGTTCCGCGTAGGTCGCCAGATGCGCCGCCAGCCACGGCGAGACCAGCGGCAGGGCGTAGTCGCTCTGGAACAGTTCGTAGGTGCTGGCGGTGATGCTCAGGAACCCTTCGACCTTGGTTCGGCCGGAGAGGAAGAAGATCGAGGCGATGCCCAATCGCGCCACCAGGCACAACACGCTATCGCCCAGCAGGTGCTGCAGGTAGTCGGCGATGCGGTTCCAGCGCTGGCGCAGCGAGCGGTTGGTGGCGGTGGGGTGGGTGATATCCATGGTGAAACCTCAGGCGAGTGAGAGGGGCAGGAAGACCCTGGCCTGGAGCAGCCGGCCAAGCAGGTCGTTGAAGTCCAGGTCGGGTTGGGTTTTTTCCGCGAGCAATGCGGCCTGTTCGAGGGCATGGCCGGCAGCGCAGGCATCGAGAAAGGCGCAGCCGCCGGCGTCCAGCGGGTGGTGACCTACGCCCTCGGCGCCGCCCGTCAGCAACGCGCCTTCGGCGATCCACGGTTGTGCGGGCGGCCAGTCGAGGCCCTCTCTGTTGTGGCGCCAGAGGCTGAATACCGGGTGCAGCGGGAACCAGCGCCAGCGCACACCGCGGCGGGGGCGCAGGTGGCAGCGGGCAAGGTCGGCGGCGCTCATGCCGGCCAGCTCGGTGAGGTCGAGGCTGGGGTCGACGGGCGCGCTGAAGGCTGCCGCCCAGTCGAAGTCCAGGCGCGCAACGTCCGCCAGCCAGGGCGTACCTTGAGCGCCGGTCTGCTCATCGAGAAAGTCCGGGAAGCCGGCACCATACCGGATCAGCCGTGGATCGCCCGGCGGCGAGAGTTGCGCATAGGCGGCTGCGGCGCCGTGCATCCAGTCGTAGCCGACCAGCCGCTCGACACTGGGGAAGTTGGCGCACAGCGCGTCGACGGCGCCGGCCAGCACGGTATTGCGGTACACCGCGAAGGCCGGTTGTTCGGTGAGTGCCGCCAACTCCTCTGCGGGGTTGCCATAGAGCGAGGCGACGAAGGCATCCTGGAACTGGCCGAGGGTCAGGTTCATGGTGTGGCTCCGTTCTGGTCGAGGATGGCCTGGGCGATATCGCGTTCGCCGATCAGCTCGCTGAACGCGGGGATATTGCCGTCGCGTTCGATCAGCGTGGGGCGTGGCCCGATGCGCTGGATCAGTTGCCGGTACAGGGCCCAGACCGGCTCGGCGATGGCGGCGTCATGGGAGTCGATCAACAGGGCGCCCTGGTCGTCCTCGCTGTGCCCGGCCAGGTGCAATTCGCTGATGGCCTGGGCGGGAAAGCGTGCGAGGTAGTCGGCCGCGCTGAAACCGAGGTTGTGCGCGCTGACGTGGACGTTGTTGACGTCCAGCAGCAAGGAGCAGTCGGTGCGCCGCACCAGTTCGCCGAGAAAGTCGATTTCGTCCCGGTCGTGGCCGTCGAGGCGCAGGTAATGGCTGGGGTTTTCGATGGCGATGCAGCGTCCCAGGGCGTCCTGGGTGCGCAGAATATTGTCGGTGATGCGTTGCAGTGCTTCGTCGCTGCGTGGAAACGGCAGCAGGTCTGGGTGGTACTGGCCGCGCCAGGTCGACCAGGCCAGGTGCTCCGACACCAGCGCCGGCCTGACCCTGTCGATCAACGCCCGCAGGCGGCGCAGGTGCGCCGCATCCGGTTCGGCGTCGGCTGCCAGTGACAGCGCAACACCGTGCAGCGAGAGCTTATGCCGTTCGGCGATCCGCTCCAGCCACGCCAGGCGTGGGCCACCGACCATGTAGTTTTCCGGATGGACCTCGAACCACAGGCCGTCAGCCTCGCACGCCAGGGCTTGCGCGTAGTGTTCGGCCTTGAGCCCGAGTCCGGCGCCCATTGCGTTGATCCCGTTCATGGTCGGTGGCCTGCGCTTAGTGCTGAGTCGGTGTCAGCGAGCCCATGCCGGTGGGCGTCTTGATCGAGGTGCAGGTGCCGGCCGGGACGTTTTTCCAGCTCATGCCGTCGTAGTCTTTCTTCGAACTGCCGGCGCAGGTGGTGCCGGCACCGGCCTTGCAATCGTTCTTGCCAGCCATGGCGACGCCGTAGCACTTCTCCATGGCGGCGCCGCTGGCGGCTTTGCTGGTGGTGTCATCGGCCATGGCGGCACCTGCCAGCGAAGCGAGGGCGAGGGCGGCGGTGAGGCGAGTGAAGTTGTTCATGGTGCTTTCTCCAGGGGATGTGCCGTGGTGATCTACCGGCGGCTCATGGAGTAATTCGCCGCGCTGGCCGATCGGGTTACAGCACCCTGAAAATATTTTTTGAGCATTCTCCGGTGGCCCCTGGAGTGATGAAATTGTTTCTCGCGCTTGCGTCGCAGGTGACGGCGATGCTTCGATGAAAAAAGAAACCCACTGGTGTAACCCTGGCGGCCAATGCAACGAACTAACTCACAGGACGTGCTGGACGAACGCGAGTCCCACCTGCAGACGTTGCTGCTGAACGGGCTGGCGGGCGATGCCGTGGCCTATCGCGAATTCCTCGCGGCATTGGCGGTGCATGTGCGCGGCTTGCTGCGGCGGCGCCTGGCGCAGCGTCCGGCGGAAGTCGAAGACCTGCTGCAGGAAGTGCTGCTGGCGGTACACAACGCCCGCCATACCTACCAGGCGCAACAGCCGCTGACCGCCTGGGTGCAGGCGATCGCCCGCTATAAGCTGGCCGATCACTTTCGCGGTCACGCGCGGCGTGATTCGCTGCACGACGTGCTGGACGACGACAGCGACCTGTTCGCCGCCAGCGATGAGGCGTCGGCCGAGGCCAGTCGCGACCTGGGCAAGTTGCTCGGACAACTGCCGGACCGCCAGCGCCTGCCCATCGTCCACGTCAAGCTGGAGGGCCTGTCGGTCGAGGAAACCGCGCGTCTCACCGGGCTTTCCGGTTCTGCGGTCAAGGTGGGCATACACCGAGGGCTCAAGGCTCTCGCCAAGCTGATTCGAGGTAAAGGCGACGATGAAGACCGATGAACTGATTGCCCTGTTGGCCGCCGCTGAAGGACCGGTGGACCGCCATGCGCTGGCGAGGCGTCTGGGACTTGCGCTGCTTGGCGGCGTGGCGTGCGCGTTGCTGCTGACCATCGCCATTTACGGCGTGCGCGGCGACCTGGCCGAGGTCGCGCGCACGCCGCTGTTCTGGGCCAAGGTCGGCTTGCCTGGCAGCCTGGCGCTGCTTGGCATCGGCTTGACTCAGCGCCTGGCCCGGCCCGGCGTCAAGGGCGGCGCACTCTGGGCGTTGCTTGGCCTGCCGCTGGTGCTGGTCTGGGCGGGGGCGGCGATCAGCCTGGCCGGTGCCCCGGTCGAGGCCCGCGCCGACCTGATCTTCGGCCGCACCTGGCGCACCTGCCCGCTGAATATCGCCTTGCTCTCGGCACCCAGTTTCATCGCGGTGTTCTGGGCCCTGCGCGGTCTGGCGCCGACCCGCCTGCGCCAGGCGGGTGCCGCCGGCGGACTGCTGGCCGGCGCCACGGCAACGCTGGTCTACTGCCTGCATTGCCCGGAAATGGGCGTGCCGTTCTGGGGGCTCTGGTATCTGTTGGGGATGTTGTTGCCGACGGTGCTGGGCGCGCTGCTCGGGCCGCGCTTGCTGCGCTGGTGACCCGCGCAGCAGGGCGCATGGAAATCAGCTAAGCGGCGTCAACCGACTCAACTGTTCCGCGGTGGCGAACCCAAGGGTTCGGTAGCGCGGCGGGTAGGTGCCCGTCGGTTGCAGCCACTCGCTCAGGTGGGTTTCCAGATCATTCCATTCCACCACCCGGGTGTCGGCAGTGCCGTCGTCGCGCAATTGCACCAGCGCGACGCGGTCGGTGCGCGGCAGCAGGGTGTCCACGGTTTCTGTCCAGCTGCACGCCGAGAAGGTCCGGACGTCGTCTTCGGACTGACGGAAAAGCTGGTAGGTCGCGACGAACAGGTCCTGCTGGTGCGCTTCATGGATCTTGTCCAGCAACTCCTTCTGCATGTGATAGGCACCTTGCAGCAGCACGCGCTCCAGGCTTGCACGGCGTATTTCCAGAGCTTCGTTGCCGGGCGGGAAGGGCACGATGCGCTGATCGTCGTAGGTGTAGACCTGGCTGGACAGCGTGCGGCCGTTTTCCATGGTTTTCTGGCTGACTTCGACCATGTGCAGGATCGCCTCCTCGTCCTTGTCGCCCGCCACCAGCAAGACATCCGTGGTGGGGATCATGAACACCGGCCGGCCCTTGACGGGCGCCCGCTGCAACACGTCCGGCAGCAGCACCCGGCTGGTGTCGTAGCCGTCCCCCCAGCGCCCGACATACAGCCCCGGCACGACCTCGTCGAAGGCATCCGCAGTGGTTGCGCGCAGGTTGTCCATGGCAATCGCCATGGCCTGTTCCATGTTCACGCCCCAGTGTTCCTCGGGGCCTTTGGTCAGGGTGGAGGTGGCTTCGGGAGAGTCGACCGCCAGCAGCGCCACGCAGTCCTTGCCCACCGGCAATTGGGCCACGCTGTACGGCGCATCCAGTCCTTCGGTACGGACGGTGTGCAGGCGGACCTCTTCAAGCATGCCGAGGTTGCGAACGACCGGGCGCAACAACGACCTGACCTCCTCGAACGAACGCGGCCCGGTGTCGCGGGCTCTGAGTAAGGTCGCTATGTAGCCGTTAAGCGCAGCAGCCCGCTGCGGGCGCTCAGCGTTCTGATAATCACGGAAGGCGTTGTGCAGATTGAAGTAGGCGCCCTCGCTGTGTTCGATCCGGAAGTCGTCCGGCGCATAAGTGAGTGGGCCACTGAAGCCGGCGTCGCGCGCGGCCTTGATGAATATTTGGGCGAACCCGTCCTGGGTGAGGGGGCGGTTGAAGACTTTGTCGAGCAGGGCGCCGAGCATGCGCAGGATCCTCCATGGGTGCGGGCGGTCGATCATGCTTAGAGGGCGGGTGCCGGTAAAGTTTCATTGCCGATTATGTGAAGGGTCCTACAGTTGCGGGTAATAAAGAGCGCGTTCAGCCGCCACGCGGGCGGCTGAACGCGCCGGCTGACTCACTTGCCGCTGGTGACCCGCGTCCACAACCGTGTGCTCAGGCGCATGCCCGAGGGCGTCAGGGTCTGGATCGGGAACAGGGTGTCGAGCACCGCTTGTGGCGGGTAGGCGGCCGGGTTGTCGCGCAGCGCCGGGTCGAGGTACGGCAGCGAGGCCGCGTTGCCGTTGGGGTATTGCACCGCGTTGCTGATGCTGGCCATCACCTTGGGGTCGAGCAGGTAGTTCAGGTAGGCGTAGGCAGCGGCCAGGTGCGGCGCGGCTTTCGGGATGGCCACCATGTCCACGGCGATGGTCGAGCCTTCGCGGGGGATGCTGTAGTTCAGGTGCACGCCGTTGTTGGCGTGTTGCGCGCTGCTCATCGCCTGCAGCACGTCGCCGCTGAAGCCGATGGCCACGCAGATATTGCCGTTGGCCAGGTCGCTGACGTACTTGGACTGATGGAAATAGCTGATCGAAGGACGCACCGCGAGCAGCGCAGCCTCGGCTTTTTTCAGGTCGGCGGGGCTTTCGCTGTGCGGGTCGAGCCCCAGCGTGCGCAGGGTGATCGGCAGGATCTGCGTCGGGTTGTCGAGGAACGCCACGCCGCACTGACTGAGCTTGCGGATATTTTCCGGGTCGAACAGCAGTTGCCAGGACTGGGTGACGTCGGTGTTGCCGAAGATCGCCTTGATTTTGTCCTCGTTGTAACCGATGCCAACGGTGACCCACATGTACGGGATCGCATAGCGGTTGCCCGGATCGCTGCTCTCCAAAAGCTTCATCAGCTTGGGATCGAGGTTGTTCCAGTTGGGCAGCTTGCTGCGGTCCAGTTCCTGGATGGCGCCGGCCTTGATCAGCCGTGGCAGGAAATGGTTGGACGGGCTGACCAGATCGTAGCCGCTGCCGCCGGTCATCAGTTTGGCTTCGGTGGTTTCGTTGCTGTCGATGAGGTCGTAGGTGGTCTGGATGCCGGTGCGCCGGGTGAACTCGGTGAGGGTGTCCTCGGCGACATAGCCGCTCCAGTTGGCGATATTGACGCTGTCGGCGGCATGCGCCGCGAGGCTGAGCAGCGCCGCCGAGGCGGCGAGCAGGCAGATACGTGTGATCATCTTGCTCTCTCTTTTGTTGTTGCAAGGGGCGCGAGCGCCGGGTTCGTCAACGTTCCAGCCGGGCACGGCGCACTTCCCAGGCCATGCGCGCAACCGCGCCGACGTCGAAGAAGGGGCGTGGCGGCAGGTAGCCGGGGTGGGCCTGGCCGAGGACATCGCTGAGCAGCGGCGAGCTGGCGCCGATCGCCATGTCCGCGAGCAAGCGGCCCCACAGTGTTCCGCGGGCCACGCCCGAGCCGTTGCAGCCAGACACGGCGTAGAAGTCCTGGTCGACCCGGGCGAAGTACGGCTCGCCGGAGCGCGTGCCGCTCAGGTGGCCGGTCCAGGTGTATTCGAGGTCCCTGGCGTCGAGGCCGGGGAAGCGTTTTTGCAAACCCCGCACGTGTTCGTGCTGGCGGCGTTGCAAGCCGGCGCGATCGAGGTCGGCCTGGCGGTATTCCACGGTATTGCGGATCAGCAGGCGCCGACCCGGCAGCAGGCGCACCGTGGCGCCGCCCGGCAAGGTCGACAGCACGCCCCAGGTGCGCTCGGCAAACAGGCTCTGCCAACGGGCTTCGATCAGCGGCCGGGTGATGCTGGCGCTCAGTTCGAGCGGGAAGGTGCCGCTGCGGTGCACGCCGACCCGGTTCAGGAACGCGCCGACACAGCCGAGCACCCGGGTCGCCCGGACCTCGCCGGCCTCGAGGCGTGCGTGCCAGTGGCCGCCATTGCGCTGGAGGTCGAGCACCGCGCTGTTCTCGAACACTTCCACGTTTGGCGGCAGGCTGTCGGCCAGGCCGCGCACATAGCGGGCCGGCTGCAGCAGCGCATTGCCGCCGGCGCAATGAATGGCGCGGGCGTAGAACTCACTGCCCAGGCGGGTGTGCAAGGCGCCGCCTTCCAGGTAACGGGCGTCGGCGCCGACGGCGGTGAGGGTTTCGATGGCCGCTTCGGCGTGGCGCAGGTGCTCCGGCTGGTGCACCGCAAAGTGATAGCCGCCTTCATCGAATTCGCAGTCGATGCCCAGGTCGTGGATGCGCCGGCGCAGTTCCTGGCCGGCCGCCACGCCAATCCGCGAGGCGACCTGATAACCGGCGAAGCCGGGCGTGCCGAGCAGTTCGCTCGCCGCCGGCAATTCGTGGCTGACGGCAAAGCCCGAGTTGCGCGCCGAAGCACCTTGCGCCACGCGCTGGCGGTCCAGCAGGACGATGCGCTGGTCGGGGAACCGCGCCGCCAGGCTGTGCGCCGCCGACAAGCCGGTAATCCCGCCGCCGATAATCAGCCAGTCGGCCTGCAGGTTGCGCTCGAGGCGCTGCCGGGGCGGCGATTCGCCGGCCAGCGCGATCCATCCACAGCGGTTGTCAATTGACATCGGGCTCTCCACAATCAATGCGCCTGGCTTATCGGAAGTGATGTCGCCAGACGCTGGACAAGCCTTAATTTACGAGCGTTGGCGGCGGTCTTCTAACGTTAAAAATTCATTCAGGCATTCTCAAAACGCATGGATAACTTCTTTCGCACACCCTCGCTCCAGGCCCTGCAGGCGCTGGTCCACGTCGCCGACAGCAGCAGCTTTACCGAGGCCGCCCGCCAGTTGCACCTGACCCAGAGCGCGGTCAGCCGGCAGATCCAGCAACTGGAAGAGCATTACCGGGTGGCGCTGTTCGACCGCACCAGCCGCAAGGTCGCTCTGACCGAAGCGGGGCGCGAGGTGTATGCGTTGTCCTGCGCGATCCTCAAGGACCTGCGCGCCCTCGGCGAACGGCTCGCGCCGCCGTCGTCGGAGCGGCCGTTCCGTATTCGTATCTTCGTTTCACTGGCGGTGCGCTGGCTGTTGCCGCGCTTGAGTTCGTTCTACGCGGCCAACCCGGAGCTGTGCCTGTCCATAGAGACGGTCAGCGGCGAAGTGGTGGACACCAGCGGCGACTGTGACGCCTACGTGCTGTACCTGCGCGAAGGCCTCGACGGCCGCCCACTGACGCCGCTGTTCGACGAATACCTGATTCCGGTCTGCGCGCCCGTGCTGGGCGACGGTCAGTTGCCGCCGCGCTCCCTCGACGAGCTGGCCGGCCATGCGCTGATCCACGGCTCGACCGCGCGCCACGAATGGACCCAGTGGCTGCAGGCGCAGGCGGATCATCAGCCGCGCAGCTACAAGCACCTGCAATTTAACCTCGATGACCTGGCGCTCGACGCGGCGGCCCGTGGCCTCGGCGTCGCCATGACCGACCGCATGCTCGCCCATGACGCACTGGCCCGCGGCGACCTGATCCTGCCGTTCGGCGAGCCGCTCAAGACCGAAGGTGTCTACGCGCTGTGGCTGCGCGACAGCGGCGCGGCGCACCCGGGGTGCCAGGCGGTGCTGCGCTGGTTCGAGGAGCAACTGGAGCAGACCGGCTCGCGGGACGGTTAACTGACCGGTGCGGTTCGATAGAGCCGATCAATCAAACCGTCATATCCCGCCGCCATATTGAGCGCCTTTCAATAAGGATAACGGTCGCTCACCATGCTCTTCACGCCGCATCGCCTTGCCCTCTGCGTCGCACTTGCCAGTGCCTCTTTCGCCCCGTCCGGTTTCGCCAAGGACTACCTGATCAGCAGCGCCACCCGCGACACGCTGGAACTGAAGAAGGGCGACACCCTCAAGGTCACCGCCCAGGGCAGCATCGTCGCCGGCAGCGATGACGGCGTGATCCTGCCCAAGCAAACCAGCGGCACCACGGTCAGCGTGGACAACGCCGGGATCATCCGCTCCACCGTCGCCCGCGGCCTCGACACCAAGAGCGATGGCGAGGACGAAAGCCACTTCGTCATCAACAACCGCGCCGGCGCGCTGATTCAGGGCACCAACGATGGCCTGCGGATCCAGACCAACCCGGTTGCCGGCGGCAGCCTGAAGATCGTCAACGCCGGCACCATCGAGTCGACCGTGGATGGCCAGGCGATCGACCTGGAAACCCTGAACACTCCGAAGTTCACCACCACCCTGACCAACGAGGCCACGGGCGTGATCCACTCGGTGGGCAACGACGCGATCAAGACCGGCTCCAACGCGGTGATTACCAACTACGGCCTGATCCGCACCGACACCGCGCCGCAGGACAAGGACGGCAAGGACCAGAAATACGACGGCATCAAGATCGGCGAGTCCACTGGCGTCACCGTCTACAACTACGGCACCGTCAGCGCCGACCGCCACGGCATCGACCTGAAGACCGACGCCACCCTGTACAACTATGGCGCTGTCACCGGGCGCAACGGCTCGGGCTTCGGCTCCGACGGTTCCGGCACCGTGTTCAACTACGCCGGCGGGGTCATCACCGGCGCCATTGCCGACGGCAAGATCAACGGCGACGGTGACGGCGTGGACATCGACCTGATCGGCCACATCTACAACGAAGGCACGATCCAGGGCCTGGGCGCCAAAGGTGTCGACAGCGGCGGCCGGCCCAACGGCAGCGAAGGCATCGCCATGGGCGGCGGCAGTATCGTCAACACCGCCACGGGCGTGATCCGCAGCGTCGACAACGGCATCCTGGTGGATGACGGCGCGGAAGGCGCCGGCGTCGCCGCGACTACCATCACCAACTACGGCAGGATCGAAGGCGAGCGCGGTTTCGCCGTCAAGTTGATCGGCGACTACGACGATACCGTCACCAACGGCGGCACCCTCAGCGGCGGCAATGGCCTGGCGCTGAGCATGGGCGGCGGCAACGACCACCTGATCGTCACCACCGGCGGTGTCTTCAACGGCCTGGTGGACGGCGGGGCGGGGATCGACACCCTGACCCTCGACGGTAGTGGCAGCTTCGGCAACAGCGCCAACTTCGAGAAGCTGGTGGTCAGCGGCGGTCGCTGGACCCTCAGCAGCCAGAACGATTTCAGCCAGGGCGGCAGCGTCACTGCGGGTGCGACCCTGGTCAACCAGGGCAGCATTCTCGGCGCGCTGGTGGTGGATGCCGGTGGCGTCTATGCCGGTGGCGGCTCGGTCGGCGGCCTGACGGTCAACGGCAGCCTGCAGACCAACAAGGGGCTGGGCGTGGCCACGGTCAAGGGCGACCTCAACTTCGGCAGCGGCGCGAGCCTGGTGTATGGCGTCAATGCCGATGGCAGCAGCGCGCCGATCAGCGTCGGCGGCACCGCCCGCCTCAACGGCGCGACCCTGCACGTGCAGCCGGCGGCGGGCGAGTACCCGTGGAAGAGCCATTACACCGTGCTCAACGCCGGCGCGGTGCAAGGCACCTTCGGCAAGGTCGAGAGCGACTACGCCTTCCTCACCCCGAACCTGAGCTACAGCGGCACCTCGGTTGGCCTGGACTACACCCGCAACGACGTATCGTTCGCGCAGTACACGCAAAGCGCCAACGGCGGCGCCGCGGCCCGAGCGCTGGGCAGCCTCGGCAGCGACAGCGCGCTGTACAACGCGCTGCTCAATACCTCCACCGCCACCGCGGGCAACGCCATCGAGCAACTGAGCGCCAGCAGCACCGCCAACCTTGCCGGCGCGACCCTGGCCGGCAGCGCGCAGGTCGGCGGCAGCATGCTCGGTGCGATGCAATCGATGGGCAGCACGGCGGGCCTGTTGGTCGGCCTCGATGAGCAAGACACCCCGGTGCTGGCGGCCACCGGCCTGCCGCAGGGCGTGCGTGATCTCAATGACCCGAACGCCCGCGGCCGGCTGTGGACCCAAGCCCTCGGCAGCTACGGCAAGGTCGATGGCAGCCACGGCGGCAGCGCCCTGGAACAACGCACCGGCGGCCTGGTGCTCGGCCTCGATTGGGCGGTCGGCAGCGACTGGCGCCTCGGCGTGCTGGGCGGTTACTCGCGCACTCGCCTGGATGCCACCGGTCTGGACGGCAAGGTCAATAGCTGGCACGCCGGTGTCTACGCCTTGCGTCAGAGCGGACCGCTGGCCCTGCGCCTGGGTGCCGCCTACAGCGCCCACGACGGCGACAGCAAGCGCAGCCTGGACTTCAGCGGTTTCAACGAACGGATCAAGGGCGACTACGACGCCGACAGCCAGCAAGCCTTCGCCGAATTGGGTTATGCCCTAGGCAGCGGACGCTTCAACGCCGAGCCGTTCGCCAACCTCGGCTACCAGCGCTACCACCGCGACGGCTACCGCGAAAAGGGCGGCAACGCCGCGCTGGCAGTGGATACCGACACCCAGGACAACCTCACCAGCACCTTCGGCGTGCGCATCGCCCACCTCGGCCAACTGGACAACGGCATGAGCCTGACCCCGCGGGCCAGCCTCGGCTGGCGCCACACCTACGGCAGCCTCGACACCCGCACCCGCCAGGCCTTCCTCGCCGGCGGCGACGCGTTCAGCGTCGAAGGCAGCGCGCTGGACCGCGACAGCCTGGTGGTCGAAGCCGGACTGACGTTGGGCGTGAGCGCGCGGCAGTCCGTCGGCCTGGGCTACAGCGGCGAACTGGGCAGCAACAGCCGCAACCATGCGCTGATGGGGCAGTGGGAACTGAAGTTCTAAGCGGACGAACGTGCCGCGGGGGCCCGCCTCGCGGCACTATCGATCGCTGCCCCGGCCGCTCAAGGCACCGCCGAAAACACCGACCCGGTCATGCGTTCGCTCAGCAATTCCAGGGCGCGCAATCCCGCCAGCGAGTTGCCCGAGGCGTTGAGCGCGGGCGACCACACACAGATGCTGTAGCGGCCCGGCACCACCGCGACGATGCCGCCGCCCACGCCGCTCTTGCCCGGCAAGCCGACGCGGTAGGCGAAATTGCCGGCCTCGTCGTACAGCCCGCTGGTGGCCATGATCGCGTTGACCTGTTGCGCCTGGCGCGGGCTGAGCACCTGTTCGCCGCTGTGCGGGCAGTAACCGCTGTTGGCCAGGAAGGCAAACGCGCGCGCCACATCGACGCAGTTCATCGACAGCGCGCAGTGGTGGAAGTAGCTGCGCAGCACCGCCTCGACCTCGTTATGGAAGTTGCCGAACGCCTGCATCAGGTAGGCCATGGCGGCATTGCGCGCGCGGTGCTGGTATTCGGACTCGGCGACCAGCGCATCGCTGACAATGCGCGGATTGCCCGCCAGACGGCGGACGAAGTCGCGCATCGACAGGGTCGGCGTGGCGTAGCGGGACTGGTTGATATCGCAGATCACCAGCGCCCCGGCGTTGATGAAGGGATTGCGCGGTTTACCTTTTTCCACTTCCAGTTGCACCAGCGAATTGAACGCCTGCCCGGAAGGCTCGTAGCCCAACCGCGACCAGATCGCCTCGCCGCTGTGGCCGATCGCCTGGACCAGGCTGAACACCTTGGAAATGCTCTGGATCGAGAAGGGCGTGTGCGCATCGCCCGCGCAATGCACCTGACCGTCCAGGCCGTGCACGGCGATGCCCAACTGGTCGGGTTCGACCTGGGCGAGGGCAGGGATGTATTGCGCCACCTGGCCCTGGCTGAGCAGCGGGCGGACCTGGTCGAGGATGTCTTGCAGCAGTGCTTGCATCGGGAAATGCCTGGGGTGCGGAGGTGTGGGTTCAGACGATGGTGGGCGGGGGTGGAGCACATTGTTGGTGGTGCTGACGCAAATCGACCCCTTGAAGGGCTTCGGTCAATTCCACGATTACACCCTTCATGAAAGGACAGAAACCATGAACGACCTGGAACTTCTGGCGCGCCTGAAAGCGCATGAGACTTTTGGCATCTCGATGGTTCAGCGGATCGCGTTGTTTGGTTATCAGCGGGCGGTGGACACGCTTGAGCGGCTTGAAGCGCAGGGGGTTATTGAGCGGGATGAAGCGACTTCGCTGTGGAGGTTGGTGAGCAGCGGGGCCACCGTTCACTGCCAGCAACGGCCCGGTGAAGCAGGCATACCTGAGGCCTGAGCCGGCAGGGCGCTCGGCCGTATTTATTGATCGTGGGTTACGACATTTTATATGACTGCGCCCTGACGTCGGCTCAGCTTTACGTTGATGAGAAGAGTCAAATTCAAGCGCTGAGCCGCATCCAATCCAGCCTGGCTTACCTCTTTCCCGGAAACCTTCACACATGACCATGTCACTAATGGTGATTTTATCTAATGATCAATCTGGGTTTGGACTCCGTGGTTTTAAGCTATGTATTAATTCACGGGCTCAAATTTTGTCATGGTTTTGTATTCAGACTCTAAAACGAGTTTTGCTCCACAGAAATAATTGTCCACGCGCGGCGGATTGCCTGCCGCACCTATGCCTATAGTTGAAATGGCATTTGAAGGGAGGTCAAACTCATTGCTTAGATAGTTTTTTACAGTCACCGCATGCCGCTCACTCACTTTTTGTGCGTACGCTAATGGTCCACCAGTTTCTTTGAAACCAACTACTAGTAATGGATCGTCTGCTGTTGCTGTTGATATCTTGTTTTCCGCATATTGATGTTGTGCTTCTTCAATGAAGTCAGGAGATTCTAGGATATTGCTTCGATTCCATCTGAAAAAATAGCAACCCTCTTTTGCGAGATCAAGGAGCATAAGCTTGTATTCACCGTCAAAATGATCCCATTCACTTACCTTTTTTTCAGGGGTATTGGGTTTGGTTTGTATCCAGACCCACGATCCAAGTCCGGCTAGGGCTATCACGAAGGTAAATGACAGCATGGCAAGTATTATTCGGTAAGAGTGCTCGTTTTGAAGTTGAGGGAATATATTCTTACGAATTACCTCTCTGAATATAATCAAAAAAACAGCTAGCCCTAGTCCGCCAACACCAGCAATCTGCACTATGAATTTTATTGTTTCAGCCTCCATGCCAATCTCCTTTCAGTCTCTTCAATACAGCCGCTGATCAGTTGGAACGGTTAGGGTGCGCTGGGCCGGTGGTGACATTAGTCTCGAATACAGCTTAGATCGGATTTCAGCGGTCAGGGTGGCAGCGTTCGCAGGCACCTGTAATTTTGAAGCAGTAGTTAGACAGCAGAGGGGCTGGGGACTTATGCAGTAGGTCATCAGCGCCCAGTGTCATTTCAGTCAGGCCAACCCGACAGTGCCCGCTACTCAGCGGGCACCACTTCCTTCCGGGAAAACACCCTACCAGTTGTAACTCACCTTGGCCGTAACCTCCCGACCCGGGTTGTAGAAGTTCGCCGTGCCGGAACCCACCACGTGTTGCTCATCCAGCAGGTTGCTGACATTCACGGCCAGGTCGGTGCCTTTGGCAATCCGGTAGTTGAGGGCGGCGTCGAACAACGTGGTGCCATCGCTTTTGTTGGTGTTGGCGGCATTCAGGTAATAGGCGCCGACGTAGCGCGCGCCGAGGCCAACGCTGACGTCAGTGCCGGGCACGCTGTAGTAGCTCCACAGCGAGGCGGAATGCTTCGGCGCGGTGGTGAACTCGTTGCCCTTGAGGGAACTGCCGTCGTACAACGAGCCGCGCAGGACTTCGGACTCCATGTAGGAGTAGCCGCCGATCAGGCTGACGTTCTGCGTCACTTGCGCCTTGGCTTCCAGGTCGAGGCCGCGGACCCGCGACTCGCCCACCGTTTGCTGCTCGATGATGCCGCTCGGTAGCACCACGGCGATGGTGACGTTTTCCTGGGTCAGGTCGTAAATGGCTGCGGAGAACAGCGCGTCCATCCCCATGGGCGAATACTTCACGCCCACTTCGTACTGCCTGCCCGTCTGCGGTGTCACGCCAACCTGAGGCGGCGAGACGGATTCCACCATGCTCACGTAGGTGGAAACCTCATCGTTGACGATATAGGTCAACGCGCCGCGGTAGGAGGTCTCGGAGAAGTTGTCCTTATCATCAAATTGCACAGGGCTGGAGAACTGGTTGTAGCCCTTGCTGGACAGTTTCATCGAGTCGTTGCGCACACCGGCGGTGACGATGAAACGCTCGTAGAACGACAGGTTCTGCTGGAGGAATACCGCCTTGGTGGTCGCCTCGCTCTTTTTCGCGGTATACGGCGTGAGTGCGCTTGAAACGCCAGTGAACACCGGGTTGGCAATGTCGATCGAGGACGCCAGGTCGTAGACGGAGCGCTCCTTGGTCGACGAGTCGAGATATTCCACGCCCACCAGGGTGCTGCTGTCGATGTGCTCGAAGCGGGCATCGTATTGCAGCATCAGGTTGCCGTTGAACTGGTTGGCGTCGCTGTCGGTTCCCAGCAGGTAGCGGGGAATCGTCGTGCCGACACGCGAGGCGTTATCGCTCAGGTAAACGTAGCCATAGTCGTCGGTCAGCTCGCTGTAACGCAGGTTGCTGCGCAGCACGAAGCCGTTGTCGAAGTCATGGGTGACGTTGCCACTGAGGCTGGTGCGCTCGACATCGTGAAAGTTGTAGCTGGGCTCGCCATAGAAATCGCTGCGGTCGTATTCCTTGTCCAGCGGATAGCCGCCGCTGTTGGGCGAACTTTCGGTTTTCAGGTAGTCCAGGACCAGGGTGGCCGAGGTGTAATCGGTGGGCGCCCAGGTCAGGCCACCCATCACCAGCCTGTTGTCGTCCTGCGAGTGGTCGTACTCGCGGTCGCTGTTTTGCACTTTGGCGGTGAAGCGGCCGGCCACGGTTTTATCGTCGTTCAGGGCATCGCCCACATCGACGCCTGTCTCGATATGGTCAAAGGAGCCGTAGGTCACATAGCCCTGGCCAAACTGCTCGAAGCGCGGCTGTTTGCTCACGAAGTTCACCGAGCCACCCGGGTCCGCCGGGCCGAACAGCGTGGAGTTGGCGCCACGCAGAATCTCGATGCGCTCATAGGCGAAAGGGTCTTCGCGTACACCGCGCATCGAACTCAGGGTCAAGCCGTCGCGGTAGGTGGTGGCCTGGAAGCCGCGGATCTGGAAGTAGTCGTTGCGGTCGTCCGAGCCATAAAAGTCGCTGACCACGCCGGGCGTGTAGAGCAACGCTTCTTCCGTGGTGCTGACGCTGCGTTGCTCCATTTCCTTGCGGGTAACCACCGACACGGATGCGGGCGTGTTGAGAATGCTGGTCGCCACTTTGCCGCCGACCCAGAGTTCCTTGGCGACCACCGAGTTGGTGTCGTCGTCGGCATTGACCTTGACCTTGGCATTGACGATCAGGGGCGCGAGGCGGAAGTCCTCGACGTCGGTGGCGCCGAGTTCGAGCGGGCCGGCGGCCTTTGGTTGAGGGGTCAGAAGGTAGGCATTCGGGCCTTGCTGCTCGATCTGCAGCTCGCTGCCCTGCAACAACGATGACAGTGCTGTCGCGGTATCGAACGTGCCGTTCACGCCCCGGGTAGTGCGGTTGGCTACCCTCGACGCATCGAAGGAAAGGCTGATGCCAGCCTCGCGGGCAAAGCGGTCAAGCGCCGGCGCCAGCGGGCCGGCGGCGATGTTCCACTGCTGGACCTGATTGTGCTGGTCAGCGCTGGACGCTTGCGCCAGCGACGGCAATGCGTGGCTGCTGACAATCAAACCCAGGATTGCGCCGTGTAAGGCACGATTCAATGGATGGCGCTGTGAAACCGGGGACGAACTCATTTTCTCGCTCCATGGAAGGTATCGGCTGATTGGCCTCTATTTCGGCCTTCCTTACAGGTCGAGCGAGAATGAGAAATCACCTCATTTATTTTTTCAGCCAAGAGAAAGGAGCAGTTGGACTCAGCCGGCAGCGCTCAATGTCACCCAATAACGGGTCCGATAATCAACGCGCAGACGCAGTGACTGTGCGACCAATGCCAGTACCTGATCGTTGTCGGCGAGCTGAAAGGTGCCGGAGACCCGACGATCAGCCACCGCGTCGGCGCAGCGCAAAACGCCTGGGCGATAGCGCGACAACTCCCCGATAAAATCACCGAGGCGCATATCGCGCGCGCTGATCACCCCGTCGCTCCAGCTCCATACATCGAGGCCGTTATCCCTGAACTCACGGGCGCCATTGGCGGTGAACAGCAGTTGATGTCCGGCCTGGACGCTGCTGCTGCCGCTGCCGGCAAGGGTGTGGCTGGAGCCAGGAAACACCGTGACCGCTCCGCCCTGAACAGCGAGCAGGGTGCCGTCGTCACGCTCGCGGGCGAGGAAGCGGGTGCTCTGGGCGCGCATGATTCCGTCGCGTGTTTGTACCCAGAACGGTCGCGTTTGCGCCGAGTGTTCATCGGCGCCGACATTCACGATGATTTCGCCACGGCGCAGAATGATCAGGCGCCGCTGGGCGTCGTAATCGCTGTCGACCGCGCTGTCGCTATTGAGCTGGATAAGGCTGCCATCATCGAGATGGACGTGCCGTTGCTCGCCGGTGCTGCTGTGCTGTTGCGCAAGCATGGCCGGCAGTGGCGTGTAATCCCGGCCGAGCCAGGCCGCGCCGCCGACAGTGGCTAGCAGGCCCAGCAGCTTCAGGCTTTGCCGTCGACGCATTCCACGGTGGGTGCCATTGAGGGTTTGTCGGGCCAGTTGGGCTGGAATGCCGGCGAATTCATCGCCAAGGGTTTCCACCCGCTGCCACGCCAGCAGATGCTCCGGGCGCTCGAGCAGCCACTGCTCGAACGTGCGCCGGGTGTGCTCATCTGCCTGATTGAAGCGAAGGCACACCAGCCAGTGGATCGCCTGGTCGACAATCGCCGGATCCAGCGCCTGCGGCTCACTCTTCGACATAGCGCAAGCGGTAGCAGTGTTGCAGGGCCTTGGTCAGGTCGCGTTCCACCGTCGCGCGGGATACACCGAGCTTTGCGGCTATTTGTGTGCAGCTCAAACCGTCGAGCTGGGCCAACAGAAATGCCTGGCGAACTCTCGGCTTGAGCTGATCGAGCATGCGGTCGACGCGCTCGAGCGCATCGAGAATCAGCAGCCGGCTTTCTGCCGAGGGCACCTCTTGTTGAGGCAGCAACGCGACGCTTTCCAGGTAGGCGCGTTCGAGTTCGCGACGACGATACTGATCGATCATCAGCCCGCGGGCGATGCTGCTCAAATAGGCACGGGGTTCGCGCAAGGGGCTTGATTGACGGGATTTGAGCAGACGCACGAAGGTGTCTTGCGCCAGGTCCGCCGCGTTTTCGCGACAGCCAGTGCGTCGGCTTAGCCAGCCGTGTAACCACGAGTGGTGGGTGCGATAGAGCAGCCCCAGATCTGCAGTACCTAGCGTATCGTCGCTGCGCATCGGCATCCCGAAAAGTACATGATTGATAATTACTCGCATTCTACTCACGCCAACAGGCGTCACGCAAATGCGCGGTGCCCAGCGTTTGCGGAGGTCAGCCCGACCTGCTCACCGGCCGTTGTCAGTGCTTGGGCACGTTGCTAACATTGCGACTCATTACCGTCTGCACTTGCATCTAAATATCAGGAAGTCTTCCAATGGATGGCGCATCGTCGCGCGAGTCGGTATTGCATCGCGATTTCACCGTTCTCTATGTCGATCACCATTCCTGGCTGCAGAACTGGTTGTATCGGCGTATCCGCTGCCGCAGCGATGCCGCCGATCTGGCGCAGGACACCTTTCTGCGCCTGTTTCGCACGTCAGCCACGCCGCTGGCGCCGGACCTGCGGCAGCCGCGAGCCTATCTGGCGACGGTGGCCAGGCGGCTCATGCTCAATCTGCACCGGCGGCGTTCTGTCGAAGAGGCCTGGTTGCAGACGCTGGCTGAATACACCGAGCAAACCGGGCTGTCGGTCGAGGAGCAATGGCTGATCCGGGAAGCGCTGCAGGCGGTTGACACACTGCTGCACGGTCTGCCGCCGGCGGTGCGCCGCGCGTTCCTGTTGTCGCAACTCGACGGCCATACCTATGCCGAAATCGCGCAGATGCTGAATGTCACGGTGCGGACCGTGCAGCGTTACCTGACTCAGGCGATGGAGCAGTGCATGGTGCTGGCGATGACCGAGGCGTTATGAGCGAGGCACCGCTGGAGCAAAGCGTGGTTCGCGAGGCGGCGCGCTGGTTCATCCGCCTGCACGAGGTCGGGCCTGATGCCGCGCAACGAAAGCGCTTCGAGCAGTGGCGCAGCCAGCACCCCGATCATGAGCGGGCCTGGCAGCTTGCCCAGCGTGTCAGCCAGCAGTGGAAGGGGATTCCAGAAGGCGTCGGGGTGCGCACGCTCGATCGCGCCGACCGGCTGAGCCGCCGCGCCGGGCTCAAGGCCCTGATACTGCTGATGACTGCGGGGCCTGCCGCGCTGATGGTCTGGCGCCATGGCGCCTGGTCGGCGGACGAGCGAACCCTGGTCGGCGAGCAGCGACAGATCGACCTTCCCGATGGCACCCGTCTGAACCTGAACACCGGCAGCGCCGTCGATATCGTCTTCGATGCCCAGCAGCGGCTGATCCGCCTGCGCTCGGGAGAAGTGCTGGTTTCCACGGGGCGGGATCCGCTCAACCGGCCGCTGCGGGTACAGACCGGGCAGGGCAACGTGTACCCCGTCGGGACACGCTTCAGCGTTCGCCTTGAGGATAACGACAGTCTGGTCTGCGTGTTTGGCGGCGCGGTCGACATCTGCCCGAACAGCCGCGCCGAGGCCACCCGCGTGACCGCCGGCAACCAGGCCCGTTTCGACAGCCAGGAGGTGATGGCTGCGCAGCCGCTCGTGCCCGGCAGTGATGGCTGGAGCATGGGCGTGCTGCGGGTAGAGCGCATGCCGCTTGCGACGTTCACCCGGGAACTGAACCGTTACCGGCCCGGTTGGGTGCGCTGTGATCCGCAGATTGCCGACCTGCTTATCAGCGGTGCCTTTCAATTGAGTGATACGGATCTGGTGCTGAGCGCCGTGGCCCGGGCCTTGCCGGTCAGTGTGGTGTACCGGACGCGCTATTGGGTCACGCTGCAGCCCCGTTCGGTCTGAAAAAAGTTTCGTATCGCCTGTCCTGTTTTTCAACGCTGGCGTGTCCTTTCAGCAAACAGGTCTTATCGATACGGAGCGTTCATGGGTTTTTCATCTGGTTATTCTTCCCTTGCCTGCGCGGTGCGCGGTGCCACGCTGGCGCTGAGCGTGCTCGCGAGCCCGGCGTCGATGGCGGCGTCTTCTCAGCATTTCTCCATCCCGGCGGGCCCGCTTGGGCAAGCACTTTCGAGCTTCGCGGCGACGGCGGGCATCAACCTCGCCATTGATCCTGCGCTGGTGCAGGGGCGGCAGAGCCAGGGGTTGGAAGGCGACGTTGCGCTGGCGACCGGTTTCGCCCGCCTGTTGTCGGGCAGCGGGCTGCGCGCGGTGTCCCAGGGCGATGGCGTGTATGTGCTGGAGCCCTTGCCGCGCAGCGACGCCTCGATCGAGATCGAGCCGGTCGAGATCGACGCAAGCCGCCAGGCCCAGGAAAACGGCACGGGGCCGGTGGCCGGTTACGTGGCCAAGCGCACGACGGTCGGCACCAAGACCGATACGCCGATCAATGAAATTCCCCAGAGCATTTCGGTGATCACCCGCGACGAAATGGACCAGCGCGGCGTGCAGGATTTCAACTCGGCCGTGGCTTACACGCCGGGCATCCGGGTGCTCGATTACGCGGGCGGGCAGGGCGCGCCGGACATCTTCATGCGCGGCTTTCGCGCGTTCAACCTGTTCGGTATTTATCAGGACGGGCTGCGTTCAGGTTTCAACCAGTACGACACCAATTTCGAGACCTTCGGCCTTGAGCGCCTCGACGTGATCAAAGGCCCGGCCTCGGTGCTGTTCGGGCAAATGGCGCCAGGCGGGGTGGTCAACATGACCAGCAAGCGGCCGCAGGAAACGCCGATCCGCCATGTGGAAGTGCAAGGGGGCAGCTTCGAGCGTCGCCAGTTCGGGCTGGATATCGGCGACCAACTGGACAGCGCCGGCACACTGTTCGGGCGTGTCGTGATGCTACAGCGCGACAGTGGCACCCAGGTCGATCATTCACCTGACGATCGCACCTACATTGCTCCGTCGCTGACCTGGAAACCCGACGACGCCAACACCCTGACCCTGCTCACCAGTTACAACAAGACCAAAACTGGCGGTTCGGAACAGAGTTTTCCGGCAATCGGTACGGTGCTCAAGAGCCCCTACGGGCACATCGATCCAGATACCAATCTGGGCTGGAAGGGCAGCTATTACCACGTCGAGACCACCTCGATCGGCTCGATCTACGAGCACCTGTTCGACAATGACTGGAAGTTCCAGCAAAACCTGCGCTACATGCACTCCCGGGTTGGGTACCTTTCCAGCGGGCCGGATGTGGTGCTCAACGACGACGGACGCACTCAGGATGTGGGGTTGCAGTACCGCCCGAAAAACAGCGACACGTTCATGGTCGACAACAACATCCAGGGCACCTTCAACACCGGACCGCTACAACACACGCTGATCGCCGGTCTCGACTATTCCCATTACAAAGCCGCAGAAACCCGCCGCAACGGTGACCCGGATCCCGACTTCGAAATGCTCGACCTGTACCGCCCGGTTTATGGCGGCGGGGCGATCTGGTACGACCCTTTGCAGCGGGATGAGCGCAGCACGATGCAGCAGGTCGGCCTGTACCTGCAGGACCAGATCAAGCTGGACCAATGGGCGTTGACCATTGGCGGGCGCGAAGACTGGGCCGAGGGCCATGAACAGGGCCTGTACTTCGGCACCGAAAAGACCGACGTCCGGCAGCGCGACCATAAATTCACCGGGCGTGTCGGGCTGGCCTACCTGTTCGATAACGGCATCACCCCCTATGCCAGTTACAGCACCTCGTTCCAGCCCAACCCGAATACCGATATTTCCGGCACGCTGTTCAAACCCACCGAAGGCAAGCAATACGAAGTCGGGATCAAATACCAGCCGCCCGGCTACAACAGCTCGGTCACGGTATCGGCGTTCGACCTGACCCAGAAAAACGTCACCACCGCAGATCCGCTCAATTCGGGCTATTCGGTTCAGAGTGGCGAAGTGCGGTCCCGGGGTATTGAAGTCGAAGGCAAGGCCAGCCTGACAAACAACCTGAATGTGCTCGCGTCATACGCTTACACCGATGCCCGGATCACTGAAGACACCAGCTACAAAGGCAACACCCCGCGGGCCATTCCTCGCCACGCGGCTGGCGTCTGGCTTGATTACACGATTGATGCGGGGATGTTCGACGGTGTGGGGGCGGGGATTGGCCAGCGGTACATGGGCTCTTCGCAGAATATCCAGAACACCCTGAAAGTCGCGCATTACACCCTGACCGATGCCACGCTGCGCTACGACCTGGGCAAGGTCGGGCTCACCGGCAGCAAGATTTCGATCACCGGCACCAACCTGTTCGACAAGCGTTATTTCGAGCCTGGTTTCTATGAGGATTCGGTGCTGTACGGAAACCGCCGTAACGTGATCGCGACGTTGAGTCACGACTGGTAAGGGGAGGGCGAGAGAGCAATGGGCGCTCACTCTGTGGTGGGCGCTGAGTCCAAGGATCACTCAGTTAAATCAATTGGGGCCGCTTTGCGGCTCTTCGCGAGCAAGCTCGCTCCTACAGGCGCGCCGCTTTTGTAGGAGCGAGCTCGCTCGCGAAGGGAACTGACTGGCATTACCTAAGGCGTTCCGTTTCGTCCATACAGGCGGAACCCGGCGCGTTCGCTCAGCCGCTCGTAATAGTCGCTCACCGCCGGCAAGTGCGGATGATCGAAGGGCGTTTCAAGCCAGCGATTGACCGAGAGTCCGATGGCAATGTCCGCCAGGGAAAAGTGGCGGGATTGAGGCGGTCAAGGACGGTGTGTGGTTCATGTACCCGTTGAACGAATAACTCTGTTTGCGGCCGTCCGATTCCAGGCCAAAGGTGCCAGCAACAACACCGCGACAAGGAAGCCGACCTGGGACATATAGAAAGGCTCCAGCCACTGGTGATGCAAGGCTACGTAGAACGAGTTGTGAATGACATCGACCACGATGATCGCTGCGGTTAGTGCAATGCCTGTGTTTGGTCTGATGAACAGCAGCGCCACTGCTATCGGATCGAGAAGTGTGAGCCCGCCCCAGAACAGGCGGCTTGGCAAACCGGTGGTTGCTCCGTAGCCGTAGTCCCAGAGCCAGCCGTGTTCGATGACGGCATGCAGGTGGTTGGCTGTTGCTACGAGAAGGCAGAGGGCGAACAGTGATCTGATGGCGAGGGAGCGTTTTGGCATGGGGTTGTCTGTGGGGCAGGTGGGGTGGGGATGGTATCGGAGAGCGTGGAGGCGACGGGGGTATTTGGGATTGATTTTGTTGGTGGGCTGATTGTTCGGCTTGGGGTGTTAAAACAGTGCTCGGATTTCTATTCTTGGGTCGAGAGCGG
>NZ_JANLOA010000060.1:0-59111 GCF_025466035.1 Pseudomonas sp. 20P_3.2_Bac5
CCCCGCCAAGCCAGTTCCTACAAGGATTGGTGCCAATCTGTAAGGACAACCACATGCTGAAAATCGATTCCCTGCACCAGTACTACGGCGGCAGCCACATCCTGCGCGGCCTGTCTTTCGAGGCGAAGGTCGGCGAAGTCACGTGCCTGCTGGGCCGCAACGGCGTGGGCAAGACCACGCTGCTGCGTTGCCTGATGGGCCTGATTCCATCCCGCGAAGGCAGCGTGTCCTGGGAAGGCCAGGCCATCACCCAGCTCAAGCCGCACCAGCGGGTCCACGCCGGTATCGCCTATGTGCCGCAAGGCCGCGAGATCTTCCCGCGCCTGACCGTCGAGGAAAACCTGCTGATGGGCCTGTCACGCTTCAGCGCCAAGGAAGCCAAGAGCGTCCCGGAGTTCATCTACGAGCTGTTCCCGGTGCTGCTGCAGATGAAACACCGCCGTGGCGGCGACCTGTCCGGCGGCCAGCAGCAACAACTGGCCATCGGCCGCGCGTTGGCCAGCCGGCCGCGCCTGCTGATCCTCGACGAACCCACCGAAGGCATCCAGCCCTCGGTGATCAAGGAAATCGGCGTGGTAATCAGCAAACTGGCGGCCCGCGGCGATATGGCGATCCTGCTGGTGGAACAGTTCTACGACTTCGCCGCGGAACTGGCCGACCAGTACCTGGTGATGTCCCGTGGCGAAATCGTCCAGCAAGGACGCGGCGAAAACATGGAGGCCGAGGGTGTACGCGGGCTGGTAACCATTTAATCTGACCGCCTGCTCAATCCCGGAACCTTGCCATGACAGACCTGATCCGCGATGCCGTGCCCGATGACCTGCCGGGCATTCGCGACATCTACAACGACGCCGTGCTCAACACCACGGCGATCTGGAACGAACAACCGGTGGACCTGGCCAACCGCCAGGCCTGGTTCGACGCACGCCAGGCACAGAAATACCCGATCCTGGTGGCGGTGGACGACGCGGGCGAGGTGGTGGGTTATGCCTCGTTCGGCGACTGGCGGCCATTCGAAGGCTTTCGCCATACCGTCGAGCACTCGGTGTACATCCGCGCCGACCAGCGCGGCAACGGCCTGGGGCCGAAGCTGATGCTGGCCCTGATCGAACGGGCGCGAGGCTGTGGAAAACATGTGATGGTGGCCGCGATCGAAAGCGGCAACGCCGCGTCGATCCGCCTGCATGAGCGGCTGGGTTTCACCCTGAACGGGCAGATGCCGCAGGTGGGGGTGAAATTCGGCAAGTGGCTGGATTTGACGTTTATGCAGTTGGTGTTGAATCCGGGGGCATTGCCGCCGGGGTGATGGTGTTATTCAGGGCCTCATCGCTACGGTTCGGCCCTGAATAACACAGAACAATCACTGCACAAACCGCCCCAACCGCTGCCGCAGCATGTCGTTCTCGCTGCGCAGTTGCCGCACTTCCTCCAGCAACTGCAGCGCCAGCGCCACGCCTTCCCACTCCAGTTCCAGCTCCTGGTGCAGGCGCGCCGCGCGCTTGGCCAGCACCGGCGCCTGGGCGTCGAACAGCCAGTCCTCCGGTGTTCGCCCCAATGGTTCAACAATGCCGTGTTCGACGATTTCGATCACGCAGTCCACCGGCAACTCGGCTTCCTGACAAAACGTGCGCATATCCAGCTGAACGATCAGGGTGCTGCTCATGGTCACTTACTCCATTGAGTTCGCGGGTTGAACCCGGCCTTCTCCGACAGTTTGCTCCACAATTCACGCGTCGCCGCATCCGACTGTGGCGGCATCACCACCTTCAGTTGCGCGTACAGGTCGCCACGTTCGCCCTGCTTGTTCGACAGGCCCATGCCCTTGATGCGCAGGCGCTGACCGCTCTGGCTGTCGGGACGAATGGTCAGGTTGACCTTGCCGGTAAGGGTCGGCATTTCCACCTTGGTGCCCAACGCGGCTTCCCACGGCGCCAGCGGCACAGTGATGATCAGGTCATGACCTTCGACATCGAACAACGGATGCGGTGCGAAGCGGATGATCAGGTACAGATCGCCGTTCGCCCCACCGCCAACACCCGGTGCGCCCTGGCCCTTGAGGCGGATGCGCTCGCCGTCGGTCACCCCGGCGGGGATCTTGACGTTGAGGGTCTTGGTGGTATCGCCTGTGCGCTGGCCCTGGGCGTTGTGCTGCGGAATCTGGAAGCTGATCTTCTTCGATTCGTTGGCCAGGGTTTCCTCGAGGAACACTGCCAGTTCCATTTCCACGTCCTGCCCTCGCCGACCGGTACTGCGCTGTTGCTGGCCACGGCCAAACGGATTGCCGTTGCCGCGCCCGGCCGACCCGAAGATCGAGCTGAAGAAGTCCGAGAAATCGCCACCGTTGCCGAAGCCACCCGCGTCGCCACCACCACGACTCTCCCAGCCGGGAGGCCCCTGGAAGGGCCGGCCATGCTGGCCGTACTTGCGAATTTCGTCGTACTCAGCGCGCTTTTCAGGGCTGCTCAGCACTTCGTAGGCCTCGTTGGCCTCCTTGAATTTGTCTTCGGCGCCACGCTCTTTGCTGACGTCCGGATGATACTTGCGCGCCAGCTTGCGGTAGGCGGTCTTGATCGCCTTTTCGTCCGCCGTGGGCTCTACGCCGAGTATCTTGTAATAGTCTTTGAAATCCATCTAAGGAATCACCATCGGTTATCAAATTCACTGCGTGTGAAGATTGGGGTCAAGCATAGCCTTTCAAGGCCGGGCCAGGTTTGTCACGGAGCAGATAATCGGTCTTGATTCTGTCAGCGGCTGGCATACACTGCGCGGCCGTTTTTACTCCGGAACCGCTTCCATGAATCACGCATCCCCGGCCCGTGCCTGTGGTATCGACTTCGGCACGTCAAACTCCACCGTCGGCTGGCACCGCCCCGGCGAGGAGACCTTGATCGTCCTCGAAGACGGCAAGATCACCCTGCCTTCGGTGGTGTTCTTCAATATCGAGGAGCGCCGTCCGGTGTATGGCCGCCTGGCGCTGAGCGAATACCTGGAAGGCTACGAAGGCCGCCTGATGCGCTCGCTCAAGAGCCTGCTGGGCTCCAAGCTGATCAAGCACGACACCAGCGTCCTGGGTACCGCCCTGCCGTTCAAGGACCTGCTCGGCATGTTCATCGGCGAATTGAAGAAGCGCGCCGAGGCCGACGCCGGCCGGGCATTCGATGAAGTGGTGCTGGGTCGTCCGGTGCATTTCGTCGATGACGACCAGGCCGCCGACCAGGAAGCCGAAGACACCCTGGCCGATGTCGCGAAGAAAATCGGCTTCAAGGACGTCTCCTTCCAGTTCGAGCCCATCGCTGCGGCCTACGACTACGAGTCGGGCATCGACCGTGAAGAGCTGGTACTGATTGTCGACATCGGCGGTGGTACCTCGGACTTCTCGCTGATCCGCCTCGCGCCTGAACGGCACATGCTCGATGACCGCCAGGACGACATCCTCGCCACCGGCGGCGTGCACATCGGCGGAACCGACTTCGACAAGCAACTGAGCCTGCAAGGTGTCATGCCGCTGTTCGGCTACGGCAGCCGGATGAAAAGCCAGGCGCTGATGCCCACCAGCCATCACATGAGCCTCGCCACCTGGCACACCATCAACTCGGTGTACTCGCAGAAATCCCAGTTGGCGCTGGGCAGCATGCGCTACGACATCGAAGACACCCTCGGCATCGACCGCCTGTTCAAGCTGATCGACCAACGCGCCGGGCACTGGCTGGCGATGGAAGTGGAAGCGACCAAGATCGAGCTGACCCACGCGGAAAACCGCCTGGTGGACCTTGGCCGGATCGAGAAGGGTCTTGAAGTGGACCTGAGCCGGGCGCTGTTCGAGGCGGCGATCGACAACCTGCTGGAGCGCGTGCGCGGCAGCGTCGATGAGCTGCTGCTCAAGGCTGGCGTCGGTGTCGAGCAAGTGGATACGGTGTTCTTCACCGGTGGTTCGAGCGGCATCCCGGCGTTGCGCCAGAGTGTTGCGGCGATGTTGCCGAATGCCCGGCATGTCGAAGGCAACATCTTCGGCAGCATCGGCAGCGGGCTGGCGATCGAGGCGCGCAAGCGCTACGGCTGACCGGCGCCCCGACAAGCTCGCACCTACCCTGTAGGAGCGAGCTTGCTCGCGAAGGGCACACTTACAGACTCAAACCAGCTCCGCCCGCCTCAATTCACTCTTCAGGTACGCGTAATAAATCGGCCCCGCCACCACACCAGGCAGCCCGAACGCGGCTTCGAACACCAGCATCGCCAACAACAATTCCCACGATTTGGCACTGATCTGCCCGCCAACGATCCGCGCGTTGAGGAAATACTCGACCTTGTGGATAACGATCAGGTAGCCCAGCGCCGCCATCGCCACCCAGATCGACAGCGACAAGCCGACGATGGTGATCAGGGTGTTGGACATCAGGTTGCCGATCACCGGTAACAGGCCCAGCAGGAAGGTCAACACGATCAGCGTCTTGGTCAGCGGCAGGTGCACGCCGAACAGCGGCAGCACCACGGCGAGGAAGATCCCGGTGAACGCGGTGTTGAGCAGGGAAATCTTGATCTGCGCGAAGACGATGTTGCGAAACGCCTGGACCAGCAGCGACAGGCGCTCGAACAGCGCCGCAGCCAGCGGCTTGCGCCGGGAGATGTCGGGGATCCGCTGCAACGCGACGATGGCGCCGAGGATCATGCCGATCAGCAGCGTGACGAACATGTGCGCCGCGCCCTTGCCCACCAGTTGCAACTCGCCCAGGTGAGTCTTCAGCCATTCACCAATGGCCACCTTGAACTCGGCAGCGCTGGCCGGCAGGTAGGCGTCGACGAACGGCGGCAACTGCCCGCGCGCCTGGTCCACCAGCAGCATGAACTTGTCCAGCGAGGCGCCGGGGTTTTCCGCTTCGTGCAGCAGGAAGCTGATGGCACCGGCAAAAACCAGTGTCAGCGTGCTGACCACCAGGGTGCCAAGCAGGGCTACCGCCAGCCAGCGCGCTCGCGGCCCGGCGATCACATGCTGCAGTTTCGGCGTGAGCATATTGACCAGCTCGAACACCAGCAACCCGGCCAGGAGGCTCGGCAGCAACTTGAGCGGCAAGACCAGCAACAAGCCGGTGAATATGATGATCCAACTCGCCAGCACAATCTGACGCTGGGTAAAAGTCATACAACCTCAGACAGCCACGACGACAAAGCCGGCAGTCTGCCAGCCTTCTGCGGGCAGGCATAGGGGCGCGGGGCACAGGACGACGCGCCATTGCTCCAGGGCAATGGCGCATCCGGGGAAATGGCTATTTTTTCTTCAGGCAGTCGCTCATGAACGCCTTGCGTTCATCGCCCTTGAGCGCCTTGGTGCCGGCGTCGGCGTTGCAGGTCTTCATCTTGTCCTGCTGGGTGGCGGGCTTGGCTTTCAGGCAGGTGCTCATGAACGCCTTGCGCTCGTCGCCCTTGAGTGTCTTGGCGGTGGCGTCGGCGTTGCAGGTTTTCATCTTTTCCTGCTGCGCGGTGGCGGCGAAGCCTTGTGAAGCCATCAGCACTCCCAGCAACAGCAATGGCAAACGCATCATCTTCATGGCAAATCTCCTGGTCGCCGCGTCGGACGTGCAGCGGTCACAGGAGTTTAGACAAGATTTCTTACATCCCCGGTTCAGATCAACAGCCAGCGGCCTTGAGCCGCGCGGCGTGTTCGGTGAACAGCTTCACCGGCTGCGCGCCCTTGCCCACCGCGCCCAGAGACTGATTGACGATGTCCAGGTGGTCCAGCGGATAGTCATCGCCAATCACCTGGCCCAAGTGCGAGCTGTAGCGCCCGACCATGCCGTCACAGTGCCCCGCCTCGCGCACGAAACTGCGGGCGAACAGGCGACAGAAGCGGTTGCTGCCATCGAGGCGGTTGAGGCCGCGGTCGGTGATGCCCGGCTTGAGCACCCCGGACCAGGAGTAATAACGCACACCGTTGACCTCGGCCGGACCTTCGCCGCCCCAGATTTCCGGCAGGCCCTGTGGATAACGTTGGTTGAACAGCGCCACGCCGGCACACGTCAGTGACTGGTGCGAGGCATGCACGTCAATCGGTAGCGCCGGGCCCTTCCAGCCGGTTTCCAGCCACCCCATCAGGCGCCCGAGGCCGTGGAGGATGGCCTTGAGCACACGTCCGCGGGGCGAATCGCCGGGGTATTGGCGCTCAAGATAGTCGGCCAGTTCCGAGCCATGGTTCGGCCCGGCGATGGACGTCACCGAGGCGACCCATTCCGGGCGCTTGGCCGCCGCGTAGCGGGCGGTCAGTGCGCCCTGGCTGTGGCCGAGCAGGTTGACCTTGTCGGCGCCGGTGCGCTGGAGGATGTCTTCGATGATGCGCAGCAACTGCTCGCCGCGCACTTCGGTGCTGTTCAGCGGCGACACCTGCACCGGATAGACCTGCGCCCCGCCCCGGCGCAGGGCCGCGACGATGCCGAACCAGTACGGATAGAGCAGCAGGCGAACGAAACCGAGCATGCCCGGCACCAGAACCAGCGGGTAACGGGTGGCAAGTGCTTGCGACATGGCGATCCCCGATCCATGGACATTTCGCCCACCCTACAGGCGAAATCATGGCAATCGCAATCGAACTCCCGTCGTCGCCCGCGGTTCCAAACTGATACCGGGCCATGACGGCCCATTTCGAGGGAGTACGACCATGTACAAACACGCCCTGGCAGCACTTCTGGTCAGCGCCACCCTGGTCGGCTGCGGCAGCCGCCCGGAAAACCCGGTGGATTACGTCACCTACCGCGAAGAACCACTGGTCAAGCAGGTCGAGAACGGCATGACCATGCAGCGGGTCATCGCCATCGGCGGCAGCCCGTCCACCGTGATCGACCTGCCCCACGGCGGCACCTGCAACAACTACATCCTCAACCGCGACGGTCATCAGCAAGCCTATTACGTGCGCTTCGATGCCACCGGGCATGTCGACGCCAAAGGCTTCAAGACCTGCGAACAGCGCGAGAAAGACGAGCAGGCCGTGAAGAGCTGATAAAACTTTCCGCCCGCCTCAGCACTCGTACCTGATGTAGCGACCGCGCCAGCAGAGCGCGGCGCATCCGCTTTTCCAGCCTGGAGAACACCATGAGCACCGTAGAACTGACCGATGTAAACACCCTCCGCGAGCGCGCCCGCCAGCACGTCGAGCAAGGCGCGGTGACCGAAGGCTACAGCGCTGACCGCCAGACCATCCTGCGTCTGCTCAATGAATCGCTGGCCACCGAATGGGTCTGCGCCCTGCGTTACAAGCGCCACTACTACATGGCCAGCGGTATCAAGGCCAGCGTCGCCGCGGAAGAGTTTCTCGAACATGCGACCCAGGAACTGGAGCACGCCGACCGCCTGGCCGAGCGCATCGTGCAACTGGGCGGCGAGCCGGACCTGAACCCGGACAACCTGAGCAAGAACTCCCACGCGCAGTACGTCGCCGGACGCAACCTGAAGGAAATGGTGCTGGAAGACCTGGTCGCCGAGCGGATCGCCATCGACAGCTACCGCGAGATCATCCAGTTCATCGGCGAAAGCGACCCGACCACCCGGCGCATCTTCGAAGACATCCTGGCTCAGGAAGAAGAGCACGCGGATGATATGGCGGATCTGTTGAAAGGCCTGTAGCCCGCCCCATCCGTCCATTGTCCCTTGTAGGAGCGAGCTTGCTCGCGATGGGGTCCGACCACAGGACCGCAATCGCGAGCAAGCTCGCTCCTACAGGCTAAAAAAGGGGCTGCAACAATCAGGATTACTTCACCGTCTTCGGCGCTTTCCCCGCCTTCATCTGCTCCAGCAACGGCGTGCAACGATTCGGCTCGTCCCCGCTACTCGGCGCGATCAGCGCCAGCAACCCCGCCGCCGGCCCCGCGGCAATGCCCAACGCGACCATCCCCGCGCCACGCAACGCCAGCGGCACGGCCTGGACGCCCGCCGATGGCTTGGCGAACGAACCCCGCACATACAACGGCGAACGCAGGGAGAACAACCGCAGCCCCTTGGACTCGGGATTGATCTTCAGGTCCAGTTGCTCGGTCGCGAAGTTGGCCGTGCCTTCCACATAGATCACCGCATTCTCCGTGTCGAACACGAACAGCCGCGGCGTCGCCAGGCCATTCTTGATGCCGACATCGGTGGCCGCGCAGTTGATCTTCACTTCTTTGTCGCCGAACAGCTTGCCGACCACGTAGTTGCCGACGTTGAGCCCGGCAATCTCCATCAGGCTGCGGCTGACCGCGCCATCGTTGATCAGCAACTTCAAATCGCCGTTGGAGGTGCCCAGCAAGGCCGCCACCGAGTTGCCGCGGCCGCTGATATCGGCGTCGCCATTGAGCGCGCCAAAGCTGGTTTTCATCGGCTCGAAGGTGGGGAAAAGCTGCTTCAGCTTCAGGTCCCGCGCGGTCAGTCGCGCCCGGCCCTGCATCGGCGCGCTGCGACCGTCGAGGCGCACCAGCATGTCCAGTTTGCCGCCAGCCACGCCGAACGACAGCGGTTCCAGGCTCAACACACCATCGTCCAGCACCAGATGACTATTGAGGTCAGTGAAGGGCAGTTCCTCGGTCTGTACGATGCGCTTGCCGCTGAAACTGACGTCGGCGTCCATCGCACGCCAGCGCTCGGTGCGGAATTCCTCCACCGGCAGCACCTTGTCGCCCGGCTGCTTCGCCGCGCCGCCGCGGGCTTTCTGCTGGGCGTTGGAGTCAGCGCCGATCAGCGGCGCGAGGTCCTTGAACAGCAACTGGTTGGAGACCAGCTTGCCGCTCAACTTGGGCCGCGGCTGACTGGAAACGAAGGCGAGGTCGCCATGGATATCGCTGTCGCCGATACGACCGTTGAAGCCCTCATAGCGGAACAGCGCGCCGCCGGGCTCGTGCAGTTTGGCGATAAGGTGACCGTCGGTCTGGTAAGGCGGGGTGTCGGGGAGGGTGACGCCGGTGAGCGGATAGAGGTTGGCCAGGCTGGCGCCGGACAGACGCAGGCGCAGGTCGAGGGTGCCGAGGTTGCGCGGGTCGGTCAGGGTCCCGGCGATGATCGCGCGGGTCTTGGCGATACGGACATCCGCCTGCACCGGGAACGGCTGGCTGGCGTCCTGCAGCGCCAGCAGGCCGCCGATCTTGCCGTCGCCGGAAAGTGCCTGGTCCTTGTAGGTGCCTTTGACCTTCAGCCCGAAGGCATAGTCCTGCGGTTTCGCGCCCTGTTTCTCGGCTTTTTCCGCCGTCGCCTTGCCGACGATATCGCTGAACGGCACCGGTTTTCCAAGCGGGTCGATCTGGACGTCGAGGCGGGTTTTCAGGGTCTGGTCATCGAAGGCCACCTGCCCTTTGTCGAAACCGATGGCACCGATATCCATCACCCATTTGGACGGCTCGGCCTGCTCGTCCTTGGGCCCGAAATCGAAAGTCCAGTTGGCCCGGCCATCGGCCAGGCGCTTGAGGCTGGCGGTCGGCAACTTGAGGTCGATGCGCGGAATGACGATGCGCTGCGCCAGCAACGGCAGCGGCGAAAGGCGGAAATCCACCTGCTGCAGGCCGACCATCTGCGGCTCTTTCAGCCAGTCCGGGTTGCCCAGGGTCAGGTCTTCGGCAGTGAAATGCGGCCACGGCACCCACGCCCGCCAACCACCCTCCTCGGCTTCGCGACGCCAGTGCACGGCAAGGTTGCCGTTGATGGCGAAGGGGCGATGCAGGGCTTCGGAAACCTTTTCATTGAGAAAAGGCTTGGCCCGGTTCCAGTCGAAGGTCGCGATGAAGATCACCAGAAGCACCAGTACCAGCAGCAGGCTGGCGAGGGTCCAGGTGATGATTTTGGCGGGGCGCGTCATTGCACGGTTCTCCAGTGACAGCAAAGGCAGACAGCGTGCGTGTGACACGCACGTGTACTTGGGACTGACGAAACGCCAAGGGGTTTTACTCGAAATGGCGGATCGGGCGGATTTTTCCTGACCTTGCTGCCAGATTTCGCCCACATCAATCAGGAGAAATTCATCGGGCGAGGCACCCAATCCCTACTAAAGCACTCAGGAAAGGCCCGCGCTAGAGCCCTCGCCGGAAAGTATCAATCCTGTTGATTGTTACCATTACCTTTATGAACTTTTCTATCGGATTTCCAAGAGTAGCATTGGCTTCGTACCCACTTAGTCGCCCTCCCCCAGGAGAACCGAAATCATGAAACGCCAATTACTGCTTAGCCTTTCCCTGTCCATTCTGGCCGCCAACGCCTTCGCCGTGCCTGCCGCAGACCAGCACCTGTCCGCTGAAGCGCGCTCCGGCTCGGTCATCCTGTCGCAACCGCTGGACCCGCTGGCAGAAGGCGGTTCTGACCGTTTGATCGAACGTCGTGAAAACCGTGTAGCCGAAGGTGGTTCCGACCGTCTGATCGAACGTCGTGAGAATCGTGTGGCCGAAGGCGGTTCTGATCGTCTGATCGAACGCCGCGAAAACCGTGTAGCCGAAGGCGGTTCTGATCGTCTGATCGAGCAACGTGCCAACCGCGTCGCCGAAGGTGGCTCGGATCGTCTGATCGAGCGCAACAACCGGGTGAGCTGATGCCTATGCGCCGGAACAATAGATACCCGCGCACAGACTCCTCGCCTTCAGGCCCGGTCAAATTGACCGGGCTTTGTTTTTCCGGCCCCGGCTATTAGAGTGCAGGCCTGTTTCACACTGAACCGTATTCGCCATGCTGCCGCGCGCCGAACAGAAGCAACAGACCCGCCACGCCCTGCTGGATGCAGCCCGCCAACTGATGGAAAGCGGCCGCGGCTTCGGCAGCATCAGCCTGCGTGAAGTGGCCCGCTGCGCAGGGATCGTTCCCACCGGTTTCTACCGACACTTCGACGACATGGACCAACTGGGCCTGGCGCTGGTCAAGGAAGTCAACGAAACCTTCCGCCAGACCATCCGCATGGTCCGCCACAACGAAATCGAAATGGGCGGCATCACCGATGCCTCGGTGCGGATCTTCCTCGATGTGGTGGCAGCCAACCGGGCGCAGTTCCTGTTCCTAGCCCGCGAGCAATATGGCGGCTCGCAACCGGTGCGCCAGGCCATCGCCCGTTTGCGCGAAGGCATCAGCTCGGACCTCGCCGCCGACCTGGCGAGCATGCCACGCTGGCATCACCTGGACGCCACGGCACTGGCGGTGATCGCCGACCTGGTGGTCAAGACCGTGTTCGCCACCCTCCCGGAACTGATCGACGCCCCCGACGACGTGGAGCCCGGCCAGTTGAGCGGGCAGGCCAAGATCATCCAGCAATTGCGCTTCATTTTCGTTGGCGCGCGACACTGGCAGGGCCTCGGCAGCCCGCTCTGATCGCGGCGCCACGGCGATATTTCCTGCTACCATGCGCGCAAACGCCCCGACGTCGACGAACTCTTTCCATGTCCGAAATTCACGCTGCCCCGCCCTCCCTGCTCGCTGAAGTCCAGCAACACTTCGACCAGCGCATCGTGCCGCTATGGGAAGCGCCCGGCTGGAACGCAGACATGGCCCTGCCCTTCGAAGCCCTCGACGCCGAACACCAGCCGCTGCCAGTGCAGCGCTACCGCGCCATGGCCTGCGCCCGCCAGCTCTACCTGTTCAGCAGCCGCATCGACCAGCCCGGCGCCAGCGAACGCGCCGCCGCGCTGTTCCGCTCGCTGCAACGGCACTTCCACGATGCTGAACACGGCGGCTGGTTCTACAGCATCGACGCCCAGGGCAAACCGCTGGACCGGCGCAAAGACCTCTACACCCACGCCTTCATCATCTTCGCCTGCGCCCATTACTGGGCGAACGTGCGCGACAGCCTGGTGGAATCGACCCTCAACGCCGCCCTCAGCGTGGTGATCGAGCGCTTCGGCAATGACGATGGCCTGTACGAGGCGAGTCTCGGTGAAGACTGGTCGGACCTTGGCAGCGGCCCGCTGCAAAACCCGTTGATGCACCTGGCCGAAGCCTTCCTCGCGACCCTCGCCGTGCGCGAAGACGCCGAGGTGGAAGCCGCCCTGCTGGCACTGACCGAGGCCATGCAGACGCACTTCATCGACCCCGAGCACGGCGTGATGCTGGAGAAACCGCGTGGGGCTGTGGATAACTGGTTCGAGCCGGGGCATCAGTTCGAATGGTTCTTCCTGCTGGACACCTCACCGCTGCTGCGCGATGGCGCCCTGCATGCATCGCTGGACCGCGCCTTCGGCTTTGCCGAGGCCACGGGGGTAAAGGACGGTGCTGTGCTGGCGATGCTCAGCCCGCAAGGCGAAGTGCGCGACGCCACCCAGCGGATCTGGGCCCAGGCCGAATACCTGCGGGCGCTGACCCTGCGCCCGGATGGCGCGGAGAAGGTGGCGAAGCAGCTTGAAGTGCTGCGTCAGCGGTTTCTGCATGACGGGGGTTGGTATGAGTGTCGGGATGCTGCAGGCGTGGTGAGCCGGCATGATATGCCGTCGACTACGCCGTATCATCTGGCGACCTGTCTGGAAGGGCTTCAGCGTCTGAGATGATTGTGTAGCGCTTGTCAGAAGACCGAGTAGCGGCCACCAGGCGCCTGTCGGAAGTTTTTCAGCGCTCTCAAGATCGAGCGCCGCCCGCGCGGCGCATCGCGAGCGAGCTCGCTCCTACATTCGTTGAAACGTGCCATGGCCTGTCAGAGAGGTGTTGCCCGCCCTTGGCGTTTGGCGATGGGACAGACATAGGTACGTCGCAACCACTGTAGGAGCGAGCTTGCTCGCGATGCGCCGCGCGGGCGGCGCTCGATCTCAAGGCCCCTGGAAAACTACTGACATGCGCCTGCTAGCCATTACTCGGCCTTTTGCCAAGCACCTTCCTGCCACCATATGACCGAAGAATGTGCAGCCCCGCACGCTCATCGCTGAGCCTCAGCCCTTGCCGCCCGACCGCTCGATCGAGAACCCGGCCCAGTCCTGGCTCACCGGCATCAGCTCCAGGCTGTTGATGTTGATGTGCGCCGGCTGGTTGAGGATCCAGAAGATGGTCTCGGCAATGTCCTGCGGCTGGATCGGCTCGGCGCCGGCATAGGTGGCGTCGTAGCGCGACTGGTCGCCGCCGAAACGCACCAGCGAGAACTCGCTTTCACACAGGCCTGGCTCGATATTGCTGACCCGCACCCCCGTGCCGCGCAGGTCGCAACGCAGGCTGAGGGAGAACTGGCCGACGAAGGCCTTGGTGCCGCCATACACATGGCTGCCCGGATATGGGTAGTTGCCCGCCACCGAACCGACGTTGAGGATGGTCGCGCCACGGCCATGGGCGATCAGGCGCGGCAACAGCAAGCGGGTGGTGTACATCAATCCCTTGATGTTGGTGTCGACCATGGTGTCCCAGTCGTCCAGGTCGCATTTCTGCGCAGGATCAGTGCCCAGGGCCAGGCCGGCGTTGTTGATCAGCCCGCGCAGCTTGGCGAAGGCTGGCGGCAGGTTGCCGAGCGCCTGCTCCATGGCCTTGCGATCGCGCACATCCAGCACCAGGCCGTGGACTTCGGTCTGTTTCGACAGCTCGGCGCACAGGGCGTCCAGGCGGTCCTGGCGGCGACCGGTCAGCACCAGCGACCAACCCGCCTCGGCGAAACGCCGCGCGCAGGCTTCGCCAAACCCGGAGGTCGCGCCGGTAATGAATACAGTGGAAGTCATGGGATTCTCCTCGAGAGGGCTTGCACAAGAGATCGGCAGGGTTTGCAGCATGCCCGGCGGCAGGCGTCACTTCAAGCCGTTTGCCGCCTGTATGAAAAACGATCAATACCGTCAAAGCCTTGCTGCATAAGGCTCGCAGCCGGCTATGCGCACCTTATCCACAGGCCCTTCCACATAGATTGGGGGCAACTGTATAAATTCGTGGAATAACGTTAGCCAAGTAATCCACAGCCCTGAGCGCGTTTTCTCTGCAAACACGCTGGAAATGAGGTTGCCAGCCCTTTCAGTGAAAAACCGGGTAATGGCGCAAAGCCTGTAACGACGCCGGTCCCATCACTCTTTCCAAGGCTTTCCCACAGACTTATCCACAGGCAAAACATACTGTTTGAAACAGCGTTATGGCTATGAGCTATAACTTGACAAACGGTTCTACCACTCATCCAAAAGTTATTGATCAAAATTTGATCGCCTTCCTGAAAGCCTTTAGATACGTGGCTTGCAGGCACATACCACCATGTTACCCACAGTCACCTCCACATGAACCGTGGACAACTTCAAGCGCATTGAAAACAACTGCTTACAAGGACTTTCTGCGGTGTCACACGCAAGGCCGGCGCTATCTTTTCCACAATCCTGTGGACAACCCCGTGGATGAAAAAACGCCGCTTGCCCGTCAGGGCGAAGCGGCGTTCACAAACCAGCAGTGTGGTCATTGCACCTTGCGGTTGGTGTCCTCAAGGCGGCGTTGCAGCTCGCCGATCTGCCGGGTCTGCTCATCGACCAAGCGGCGCAGTTCCAGCAGGTCGCTGGCGTTCTGGTTGAGGGTGTCGCGCATTTTCTTCAGCTCGGCCACGCTGACCCCGGAGTCGTGCAGGGTGTGGCTCATGCCGGACTCGCGGTGGATGGCCGCGAGGTTGTCCGAGGACGCGGCGGAGGAGTCGATCTGAACCTTGGCCGCCTCCTCGGCCTGCACCGTCAGGCTGCCGAATAACAGGCTGCAGGCGAGGATTGCGGGGGTGAACAGGAAGCGGGTTGGCATCTCGGGGCTCCTTGTGCGGGGTCGGACGGTATAACCGGTACGACTCTGCGGGTTTCCAGTGAGTTCCCGTGAAAGGGGGGACCGCTTCGCGAGCAAGCTCGCTCCTACAGACACTGGAGCGGGCTTGCTTGCGGTGTATCAGTGCCCGCCGAGGTATGCGTTCCTCACCTCCTCGTTCACCAACAATTCCTGCCCCGTCCCGGTCATGCGGATCTGGCCGTTGACCATCACATAAGCCCGGTCCGACAGTTTCAGCGCATGGTTGGCGTTCTGCTCCACCAGGAAGATGGTCATGCCGCTCTTGGCCAGCTCCCGCAGGGTGGCGAAGATCTGTTTGACCACGATCGGTGCCAGCCCCAGCGAAGGTTCATCCAGCAGCAACAGCTTGGGCCGGCTCATCAGCGCGCGGGCAATGGCGAGCATTTGCTGCTCGCCACCGGACATGGTCATGGCGCGCTGGTTGCGCCGTTCCTTGAGCCGCGGGAACAGTTCGTACATGCGCTGCATGTCTTCGTCGGCATGTTTGTCGCCGATGGGGATGGTGCCCATCATCAGGTTTTCCTCGACGCTCATGTCGGGGAATACCCGCCGCCCTTCCGGCGACTGGGCAATGCCGTTGGAGGCGATGTAGTGCGAGGACTTGTGGGTAATGTCGGTGCCGCGATAGATGATCTGCCCGGACGCCGCCCGCGGCTGGCCGAAGATCGACATCAGCAGGGTCGACTTGCCGGCGCCGTTGGAGCCGATCAGGCTGACCGTCTCGCCCTCGTTGATGTGCATCGAGACTTTCTTCAAGGCCTGGATCGGGCCGTAGAACACGTCCAGGTCCTTCAGTTCGAGAATGGGTGCGCTCATACCAGTTCCTCTTCGTCAGCACCCAGGTAGGCGGCGATCACAGTCGGGTTGTTGCGGATGTCCTGCGGCTTGCCTTCGGCGATCACGTTGCCGTGGTCGAGGACCACGATATGGTCGGAGATGCTCATGACCATGCCCATGTCGTGCTCGATCAGCACCACGGTGATGTCGTGCTCGTCGCGCAGCACGCGGATCATCCGGCTCAGGGCTTCGGTTTCCTGCGGGTTGAGGCCGGCGGCAGGCTCGTCGAGGCAGATGATCTTCGGCCGCGTGCACATGGCCCGGGCGATTTCCAGACGGCGCTGCTGGCCGTAGGAAAGTTCGCCAGCGAGGCGGTTGGCGCAGTCCACCAGATCCACCACTTCCAGCCAGTAGAAGGCGTGGTCCAGGGCGTCGCTTTCGGCTTTGCGGTAGCCCTTGGTGTTGAGCACGCCGGCCAGCAAGTTGCGGTTGACCCACATGTGCTGGGCCACCAGCAGGTTCTCCACCACGGACATTTCCTTGAACAGGCGAATGTTCTGGAAAGTCCGGGCGAGCCCGGCGCGGTTCACCAGGTGAGTGCCGCCGAACATCTTGTAGTGCACGCGATTGATGAAGCGCTTGGGCGAAACGAAATCGCCCGGCTCGAAGCGCTCGCCGAGCAACTGGATCACGTTGGTCTTCGAGCCGCGCACGTTCAGTTCGATCTTGCCGCCGCTGGCCTTGTAGAACCCGGTGAGGCAGTTGAACACGGTGGTCTTGCCCGCGCCGTTGGGGCCGATCAGGGCGAAGATCTCGTTGCGCTTGACCTTCAGGCTGACGTCGCTCAGCGCCTTGATCCCGCCGAACTGCATCATCAGGTTGTCGACCGAGAGGATTACGTCGTCGCTCATGGCGCCACTCCTTTACGCGGGACTACACCGGTACGGCTGATGCGAATCAGGCCGCGCGGTCGCCAGATCATCATCAACACCATCAACACGCCGAACAGCAGCACCCGGTATTCAGAGAAGCTGCGCAGCAGCTCCGGGGCCACGGTCAGGACGAACGCGGCGATCACCACGCCGACGGTCGAGCCCATACCGCCGAGCACGACGATGGCGAGGATCAGCGCCGACTCGAAGAAGGTGAACGAGGACGGGTTGACGAAGCCCTGGTAGGTGGCGAAGAACACCCCGGCCAGGCCCGCGGTGGAGGCACCGAGGGTGAACGCCGAGAGTTTGACCAGCACGTGGTTCAGGCCCATGGAGCGGCAGGCGATTTCATCTTCGCGCAGCGCTTCCCAGGCGCGGCCCACGGGCATGCGGGTCAGTCGGTGCTTGATGTAGAGCACCGCCAGCACGACGAGGAACAGCACGATGTAGATGAACAGGAATTTCAGGTTGGGGTTGTAGTCGATGCCGAAGAACTCGTGGAACGGTACGCCGCCGTCCTTGGCGCGACGACCGAACTCCAGACCGAAGAAGGTTGGCGACGGTGCCGGCATGCCGTTCGGGCCACCGGTGAACGACAGCCAGTTGTTCAGCACCAGGCGGATGATTTCACCGAAGCCCAGGGTCACGATCGCCAGGTAGTCACCGTGCATGCGCAACACCGGGAAGCCGAGTATGCACCCCGCCAGCGCCGCGGCGATGGCCGCCAGCGGCAGCACGCTCCAGAAACCCAGGCCCAGGTATTGGTAACCCAGCGCCAGGCCATAGGCGCCGATGGCATAGAACGCCACGTAACCCAGGTCGAGCAGACCGGCCAGGCCGACCACGATGTTCAGGCCCAGGCCCAGCAACACGTAGATCAGGCCGAGGATGACCACGGTCAGCAGGTACTTGTTGGCGAAGATCGGGAAGACGATGGCGATGACGATCAGCGCCGGGATGATGTAGCGCAGCCGCGACTTGTAGTCCGGCGCCAGTACATGCACGCCCGAGCCACCGCTGTCGAAGCCCTCGAGCATGCGCTTGCCCGTGGCACTCTGGAAGAACACGCTGAGCACGAAGCGCCCCACCATCACCCCGCCGACCAGCCAGGCCACCCGGGCCGGTTGGGCGTTGAAGCTATAGCCATCGAGGACCACGCCGACCACCGGGCCGAACACGATCAGGGCCAGCAGGCCGGCAACAATGGTTTCCAGCAGGCTGCGTTTGATATCGAAACCGGAAGAAGCAGTTTTGGCAGTGGACATGTTCACACCTTAGCCACGAGCGGGCGACCCAACAGGCCTTGCGGACGGAAGATGAGGATCAGTACCAGCAGCGAGAAGCTGAACACGTCCTTGTAGTCGGAGTTGATCAGGCCGGCGAACAGCGACTCGGAAATACCGAGGATGATCCCGCCGAGCATCGCGCCAGGCAGCGAGCCAATCCCGCCGAGCACCGCAGCGGTGAACGCCTTGATGCCGATGATGAAGCCGGCATAGAAGTCGAAAGTGCCGTAGTTCATGGTGATCAGCACGCCGGCCAGGGCAGCCATCACCGCACCGATGATGAACACATAGGAAATCACCCGGTCGGTGTTGATCCCCAGGATCGAGGCCATCTTGCGGTCTTGCTGGGTTGCGCGGCACATGCGGCCGAGCTTGGTGTACTTGATCACATAGGTGAGCAGGCCCATGCCGGCGAACGCAGCGATCAGGATGAAGATCTTGGTGTAGGTCAGTTGGACGAAGCCGGTACCAATGTCGACGCGCCAAGCGCCTTCGAGCAGGGTCGGCACGCCTTGCTGGCGGGCGCCCTGGCTGATCTGGGCATAGTTCTGCAGGATCAGGGAGATACCGATGGCACTGATCAGCGGTGCCAGGCGGGTGGAGTTACGCAGGGGTTTGTAGGCGATGCGTTCGATGGTGAAGCCATAGACGCCAGTGACGACAACCGTGAACAACAAGGTTCCCAACATCAGCAGCGGAAAGGATTCGACGCCGAAATAGGCCAGCAATGCCAGGCTGATTGCCGCCAGGTAAGCGGAAATCATATACACCTCGCCGTGCGCGAAGTTGATCATGCCGATGATGCCATAGACCATTGTGTAGCCGATGGCGATCAGACCATAGACAGACCCGAGGGTCAGTCCATTGATCAGTTGCTGCAGGAAAATTCCATCCATAACGCAATCTCACGTATTTGAGATTGCACAAGCGCCGACTACGGCGGGCCCCGGATGAAGGGACCCTCGCAGCGCAGGGTTGTGCAGATCTACGAGAAAAGACAGGTACGGCAACCGGGCAACGGCCCGGGACACGAACGTCCCGGGCCGAGTGCCGTTGTTATTTTTGTTTTTCGAGCTGGTGGTATTTGCCGCTGGCGTCCCACTGGTAGACCACGTAGTCGGAGACGGTCAGGTCGCCCTTGCTGTCCCACTTCTTCTCGCCCATGACGGTTTTCACCGGGTTGGCCTTGAGCCACTTGGCGGCGTCCTCGCCTTTGTTCGACTTGGAGCCGTTGAACGCGGCAGCCAGCGCCTGGACCGAAGCGTAGGCGTACAGGGTGTAGCCTTCAGGCTCGGTGCCGCCCTTGCGGAACTCTTCCACCACGGCCTTGCTGTCTGGCAGCAGGCGCGGGTCAGCGCCGAAGGTCATGTACACGCCGTCGACGAACTGCGCACCGCCTGCGGTGGACACCAGTTCGTCGGTAACGATGCCGTCGTCGGACATGAACTTCACATCTTTCAGGCCGGCTTCACGCAGTTGGCGAACCAGTGGACCGGCTTCCGGGTGCAGGCCGCCGAAGTAGACGACATCGGCGCCCGCGCCGCGAATCTTGGTGACCACGGCGCTGAAGTCTTTCTCGCCACGGGTAAGGCCTTCGTACAGCACCGGCTTCACGCCGCGTTTTTCCAGTTGTGCCTTGGTCGCGTCTGCCAGGCCCTGACCGTAGGTGTCCTTGTCGTGCAGCACCACGACCTTCTTGCCCTTGAGCACGTCGACGATGTAGTCGCCGGCGACGATGCCTTGCTGGTCGTCACGGCCGCACATGCGGAACATGGCGCTCAGGCCGCGTTCGGTGACCTGCGGGTTGGTGGAGCCCGGGGTGATGGCGATCACGCCGGCTTCGTCGTAGACCTCGGAAGCAGGGATGGTGTTGGAGGAACAGAAGTGACCCACTACGCCGGCGACCTTGTCCTGGTCGACCAGACGGTTGGCCACGGCTACGGCCTGCTTGGGCTCGCAGGCGTCATCGCCTTTGACCAGGACGATCTTCTCGCCGTTGATCCCGCCCTCGGCGTTGATCTTGTCGGCCGCCGCCTGGGCACCTTTCATGTATTGCTCGCCAAACGCTGCGTTGGCACCCGTCATGGGGCCCGCGACGCCGATCTTCACATCGGCCTGTACATACGAAGAAATGCCCAGCGCCGTTGCCACGGCCAAGGCAAGAAAGCCTTTCTTGTAAAACGTCTGCGACATGTGTTGGTGCTCCTGATGTTTTTTTGGGTTGGCACTACAACTTTCAGCAACTTGTATCTGCGTCTTGCTCAGAGCAAGCGCCGTGCCATCGGTTTTTTATTCGAAAGAAACTCGTGCTCAGGTTCACCGGCAAGCGGTCGCGGGCTTTCTTTATGGGTCGTGCAACCCTCTGCAACACAGAAAGTTACACCCTAGGCCATAAATAGGCGCAACCACTCAATGCCATCATTGCAACCCTCGCGCGTGTTTACGTGCAACCGTCCTGTAACAGCATGCGTAACGGAAGTGCACATCCGTGGTGCGCGACTGCTACAGCAAGCACCATAAGAGGCTAGTCTGGGTTGGAGAAATCGCCGCTAAAGGTAGGCTGCTACCGAATGACCCGGCAGACACCGGCTTCGCCCAACGGCAAAGACTGGCACAATGAGCAGCTCTGATGGCACACGCCTGGACTGGAGCCTTATATGAGCGAAAGCGCCTTCGCCGATCGCATCGTGCAGAGCCTGCTGGACACCGATTTCTACAAGCTGACGATGATGCAGGCGGTGCTGCACAACTACCCCAACGTCGACGTCGAGTGGGAGTTCCGCTGCCGCAATGGTGAGGACCTGCGCCCCTGGCTGGGGCAGATCGGTGAACAGATCGAGCGCCTGAGCGAGATGTGCATCAGCACCGAGCAACTGGCCTTCCTTGAGCAGATCAGCTTCATGAAGCCGGACTTCCTGCGCTTCCTCGGCCTGTTCCGCTTCAACCTGCGCTACCTGAAACTGGGCATCGAGAACGATCAGTTGTTCCTCCGCCTGCGCGGCCCGTGGCTGCACGTGATCCTCTTCGAAGTCCCGCTGCTGGCGATCATCAGCGAGGTGCGCAACCGCAACCGTTATCCACAGGTGCGCCTGGAACAGGCCCGCGAACAACTGCACCGCAAGTTCGACTGGCTGCGCGCCAACGCCAGCGCCGAGGAACTGTCCGAGTTGCAAGTCGCCGATTTCGGCACCCGCCGGCGCTTCTCCTACGGCGTTCAGGAAGAAGTGGTGAAGGTGCTCAAGGCCGACTTCCCCGCGCGCTTCGTCGGCACCAGTAACGTGCACCTGGCATGGAAACTGGATATCAAGCCACTGGGCACCATGGCCCACGAATGGATCATGGCCCACCAGCAACTCGGCCCGCGGCTGATCGACAGCCAGATTGCCGCCCTCGACTGCTGGGTGCGCGAGTACCGCGGCCTGCTGGGCATCGCCCTGACCGACTGCATCACCATGGATGCCTTCCTGCAGGACTTCGACCTGTACTTCGCCAAGCTTTTCGATGGCCTGCGGCATGACTCGGGCGAACCGGTGGCCTGGGCGGAAAAAGCCATCGAGCACTACCGCAAGCTCGGCATCGACCCGATGACCAAGACCCTGGTGTTTTCCGACGGCTTGAACCTGACCCGTTCGCTGGAAATCTTCCGGGCCCTGCGCGGACGGATCAATGTCAGCTTCGGCATCGGCACCAACCTCACCTGCGACATCCCCGGAGTGGCGCCGATGAGCATCGTGCTTAAAATGACCGACTGTAATGGCCAGCCCGTGGCCAAGATTTCCGATGAGGCCGCCAAGACCCAGTGTCGCGACCCCAACTTCGTTTCCTACCTGCGTCACGTTTTCAAAGTTCCCAGCGAGGAGTAACCCATGCAAGCCGTCCAGCGAGAGATCGCGCAGCAGCTCAAGGTCCAGCCGCCGTTCGCCGACCAGGCCGCGCTCGAGGCCGAAGTGGCCCGGCGCGTCGCCTTCATCCAGCAATGCCTGAAAAACGCCGGGCTCAAGACCCTGGTGCTGGGCATCAGCGGCGGCGTCGATTCGCTGACCGCGGCGCTGCTGGCCCAGCGCGCGATCAACGACCTGCGCCAGCAGAGCGGTGACGAGCAGTACCGTTTCATCGCCGTGCGCCTGCCGTACCACGTGCAGCACGACGAACACGATGCCCAGGCCTGCATCGACTTCATCCAGCCGGACGAACTGCACACGGTGAACATCGCCCCGGCGGTGCGCGCCCTCGCCACCGAGGTCAAGGCGCTGGAAGGCGGCCAGCCGAGCCTGGTGGATTTCGTGGTCGGCAACACCAAGGCGCGCATGCGCATGGTGGCCCAGTACACCATCGCCGGTGCCCGCGCGGGCCTGGTGATCGGCACTGACCATGCGGCGGAAGCAGTGATGGGGTTCTTCACCAAGTTCGGTGATGGCGCCTGCGACCTGGCACCGCTGAGCGGGCTGGTGAAAAACCAGGTGCGTTCGATCGCACGCAGCTTTGGCGCGCCGGAGTCACTGGTAGAGAAAGTGCCGACCGCCGACCTGGAAGACCTCGCGCCGGGCAAGCCGGACGAAGCGTCACACGGCGTGACCTACGCGCAGATCGACGCCTTCCTGCACGGCGAGCCGGTGAGCGAGGAAGCGTTCGGGATCATCAAGCGGACGTATGAAAAGACGCACCACAAGCGGGAAATGCCGTTCGCGCCTTGAGGCATCGCGAGCAAGCTCGCTCCTACACAGCCCGGCATGTGCCGAACCCGTAGGAGCGAGCTTGCTCGCGAAAGGGACTTTTACTTCAGAACGATGGTGCCTTTCATCATCGAGATGTGGCCCGGGAAGGAGCAGAAGAAGCCGTAGCTTTCGCCAGCGGCCAGCTTCGAAACGTCGAAGGTAACGGCGTCTTTCTCGCCAGCGCCGATCACTTTGGTGTGCGCGATCACGCGGGTATCACCCTCTTTCAGGTAATCCTTGTCGATACCGGCGCTCAGGCCGTCGGTAGCGATTGGCTGCATGTCAGCGGCTTTGCTGATCACCAGGTTGTGGCCCATGACGTTCTTCGGCAGGTTGCCGGAGTGGGTCAGTTCGACGGTGAACTGCTTGCAGCTCTTGTCGATGGCGATTTCCTTGGTGTTGAAAGACATCTGGTCGGTGGAGTCGACGGTGACCTTGCAATCAGCAGCCATTACCTGGGCACTGGCAACGGTCAGCAGGGACACGGCAACGAACTTGGCAAACATTGTGAATCTCCATGGCAGGTTTTTTATCGAAATCAGACTGCCCTATCCAGCGCTCTGCGCTGCTGATATGGGTCAAACGTGGGACCATATCCGGGCGGTGAAATTCTTCTATGGTGTCCATCAAGACAATCAACGTGCCCATCATGCCCGTATGACGGACGATGCGACAACCTCTCAATTAGGAGTAGTCCTACATGTCCATCAGCACTTTCATGCAAAGCATGCTCGCCGCCTACGCCTGCGCCAACGCCGGCAACGTGTACGAGTTCTCCCGCCCGGAATAACACAACGCTTGGAAGACCTGCCCATGGCCCTTACTCTGTGGCGATTTTCGACCCGGAGAAAACCATGTCTCTACGTTCCGTCTGTGTATTCTGCGGCGCCAGCACCGGCGCCAATCCGGCCTACCGCGAAGCCGCGGTGGCGCTCGGCGAGGCCATCGCCCGTCGCGGTCTGACCCTGGTCTACGGCGGTGGCGCCGTGGGCCTGATGGGCATCGTCGCCGACGCGGCCATGGCGGCCGGTGGTGAGGTGATCGGCATCATCCCGGTCAGCCTGCAACGCGCCGAAATCGCCCACACCGGCCTCACCCGCCTTGAAGTCGTGGACGGCATGCACGCCCGCAAGGCGCGCATGGCCGAACTGAGCGATGCCTTCATCGCCCTGCCCGGTGGCCTCGGCACCCTGGAAGAACTGTTCGAAGTCTGGACCTGGGGCCAGCTCGGCTACCACGGCAAGCCACTGGGGCTGCTGGAGGTCAACGGCTTCTACGAGAAACTCAGCGGCTTCCTCGATCATGTGGTCGAGGAAGGTTTCGTCCGCCCGCAACACCGCTCGATGCTGCAGCTCAATCCCGAGCCCGACGCCCTGCTCGACGCACTGGACGCCTGGAAGCCGGTGGTCGCGCCGAAGTGGGTCGATCAGCCGCCCGCTTGAGCCGGCTCGTCATCGAGTGGCAGCACCGTTACCCGCACGTCCGGGTCGTGGCTGCCACCGCCGAGAATCACCCCGCGCAGCGGTGACACATCGGAAAAGTCCCGGCCCCAACCGAGGGTGATGTGTTCCAGCGCCGGCAGCAGGTTGTTGGTGGGATCGAAATCCACCCAACCCTGCCGCGGGCAGAACACCGAGACCCAGGCATGCGAGGCATCGGCGCCGATCAGCCGGGCCTGCCCGGGCGGCGGCCGTGTCAGCAGGTAGCCGCTGACATAGCGCGCCGCCAGGCCGCGAGAGCGCAGGCAGGCGAGCATCAGGTGGGCGAAGTCCTGGCAGACGCCGCGACGTCGCGCCAGCACCTCCACCAACGGTGTGGCGACCTGGGTCGCACCGGCATCGAAGGTGAATTCGCGAAAGATCTTTTCCATCAGCGCCCGCACCGCCACCAGCAGCGGCACGCCGGCACCGAAGCACGGCTCGGAGAACTCCACGAAACGCTTTTTCAGGCGGACATACGGCGACTCGAAACGGTAACGGCAGGCATCCAGGACCTCCGCCGACAGCGCCTGTCGCGAATAGCCAAGGGCGTTGCGCGCAAGTTCCCAAGGCGGTGAATCCGTCAGGCAGGGCGCAGGCCGGGGCAGCACCTCGACACGCACCCGGGTGCTGACCCGCAGCTCATCGTGCTGGTATTCCAGGGCCAACCGGGTCAACGGGTTGCCGAACACATCCAGCGCATCACGCCGTCGCGTCGGCGTGGGCGTCACGTCCAGTTGCCGCGCTTCGCAGCGCTGCCACGGGCAATCCCGCGGCCACAGGTGCACCAGTTGCTGGGCCAACGACACCGGGCTGGCGTAGCGGTAATGGGTGTCGTGAAGAATCTGGTAACGAACGCTCATCAGGCGGACACCGTCTGCTGGCTGATATCGACATGGGCGAAGTGACGCAGGGCCAGGCGGTCCGATACCGCCTCGCTGGCCTCGGCGATTTCCGTGAGCAGCGCCGCCAGCCCGTCGAGCACCGCGCGCACGCTGGTTTCACCGAACAACGGGTTTTCCAGGCTGTGCAGGTCGAAACGCTGCAGGCGCACGGCAAGCTGCGCCAGATCCGCCTCCGGCGGGCTGCCAAAGGATTCTTGCAGACGCCCCAACGAGCGCAGCAGCGCCTTGAGCTGGAACAACACCGCGTGGGGGTTTTGCTCATCCAGCAGGAGCAGGTCCAGCACCGGCACCCGCTGCGCCACCGCCAGGTAACGCGAGCGATAAGTGATGCTGCTGTTGGCCAGTTCCAGCAGCCACTCCAGCCCCACCTGATCGGCGTCTCCCGGCCCGCGCAGGAAGCTCGCCAGGCTGCTGCTCAAAGCGTAGACGCGCTCGATGCGCCGCCCCGTCATCAGGAAGCGCCAGCCTTCGTCGCGGGTCATGTCATCCAGGGCGAAACCAGACAGCGCCGCCAGCGCGAGAATCAGGCGGTTGAGGAAGTCCAGCAGCTCGGCGAAATCCGCTGACAGATCATCGAGGCTTTGGGCTTCCCGTTGCAGCTCCACCAGCGCCTGCCAGTTCTCCCGCGAAAGCTTGCCGCGCACCTGCCCTGCCGCCCATTGCAGACGCTGAAGGTTGGCCCGCAGGCTGAAACCCCACGCCGGGTCGAGCAATGCCGTGCGCAAACGCGCGTCCAGCGTACCCTCGGCGGGCAACAGCGAAAGCTCCTCGGCCAGGGTCACGGCGGCATCCAGCGCTTGCGGCGAGTCGCCGTCAAGATAACCGCTCAGGAGAATTCGCAGCAGCCGCGCGCTGGCATCACAACGTTCGCAGTAGCGGCCAAACCAGAACAGGTTCTCCACCACCCGCGAGGGCAGATACGGGTCCTGGCGGATCAGGTCGGCCACGCCGAGGCTGCGACTGGCCTGCCATTGCTCGCCTTGAGCGGCGACCTCGCCGAGCACCCAGGTGTCCTTGCTCGCCCCGCCGCGCTGCATCGAGACCACCTCGGCATCCGCCTGCGCCGCCACCCGGGTCAATCCGCCCGGCAGCACCCGGTAGCCATCGGCACTGGCCACGGCATAGACGCGCATGCCCACCGGGCGCGCCTGCAAGTGATCGGCCTGCCACACCGGCGCCTGGGAAAGTTGCGCCAGTTCCTGGGCGACGTAAGCGTAAGGGCGCGCCCGCAGACGCCCGACCAGGGCCTGACGCTGGGCGTCATCCAGATCTCGCCCCAGCAACGGCTGGAAGCTCTGCGAAGGAAACGCCGGCTTGAACAGCAGTTCTGGCAGTTTTTCCACCGCCTGCTCCAGCGCCGCCGGCTCGCCGCACCACCAGGTAGCGATGGACGGCAGGCTCAGTTCTTCGCCGAACAGGCGCTGACTGATGGCCGGCAGGAAGCCAAGCAAACCGGGCGACTCCAGCACCCCGCTGCCCAAGGCATTCGCCACCAGCACCCGCCCCTGGCGTACCGCGTCCAGCAGGCCCGGCACACCCAGGGCCGAGTCGGTGCGCAGTTCCAGTGGGTCGCAGAAGTCGTCATCGAGCCGGCGCATGATCGCGTGGACCCGCCGCAGGCCGCTCAGCGTCTTGAGGAAGACCGTACCGTCGCGCACGGTCAGGTCGCTGCCTTCCACCAGCGGATAGCCAAGCTGGCGGGCCAGGTAAAGGTGTTCGAAATAGCTTTCGTTGAAGCGCCCCGGCGTCAGCAGCACCACCAGCGGCGCTTCCCGCTCGCTGGGCGCCAGTCGCGCCAGGCTCTGCTGCAGCGTGCGGAAAAAGCCGGCCAGGTGCTGCACATGAAGGTCGCGGTACAGCTCGGGAAAGGCGCGGGACACCACAGTGCGATTTTCCAGCGCATAGCCGGCACCGGACGGCGCTTGAGTGCGATCCGCCGTGACCCACCAACGGCCATCGGGGCCACGCGCCAGATCCGCGGCATAGACATGCAGGAAGGTCTGCTCCGGCACCGAAATGCCCTGGCACGGCCAGAGAAAATTATTGTGCCCATGCACCAGCTCGGCGGGCAGCAGGCCTTCGCCAATCAGCTGTTGCGGGCCATAGATATCCGCCAGCACCGCGTTGAGCAGGCGAGCACGCTGCGCCACGCCCTGGCCAATCGCCTGCCACTCGGCGGCGGGAATGACCTGCGGCAACAGGTCCAGCTCCCACGGCCGGTCGGCGCCGTCGGGGTCAGCGTAGATGTTGTAGGTGACACCGTTTTCCCGCAGTTGCCGGTTCAGCAGCGCCTGGCGCTGGGCCAGTTGCGCCGGGCTGCTGCGCTGCACATGGGCGTACAGCGCCTGCCAGTGCGGACGCACCGCGCCATCGGCGGCAAGCATCTCGTGATAGGTCGCGGCGCTCGGCGAAGAACGATCCGGCAGGTCAGCCATGGCAGTGCTCATTTACGGGCAGGGTGTCTCGGCGTCGTGCGCCAAGTGTTTTTGCACAGAAACGCGGCAAGAGTTATGCCACCGGGGCTTGCGCCGAGCATTCATTGAACATGAACAAAGGCCGGCGCACCAGGCGCCGGCCTTATGAAAGACAATGCACTGAACCAGTGCCTTGCAACGCCTCATGGCGGGGCATGTCATCCACAGGCCCCACCATGGACATCAGCGCGGCACAGCCGGCTGGCGAGGCTTGCGCGGGCCTTTGCCTTTGGCGGCGTCTTTGCGCGCCTTGGCGGCTTCCTGGTTGCGGGCGAAGGCGGCAGCTTTGGCCTCCTCGCGCTTGTCCCACGGTTTGCCGCCGTCGCTGGCACGCGGTGGCAGGCCGGTGTGCTGGGTCAGGATCTTCTGTTCCTTGCCCACCTTGTGGCTGCCCGCCGGGGTGGAGTTCTTGCGTCGGGCGCTCTGGTAGCTGTCGGTCGCCGGCTGGTGGGCCGGGATCAACTGATTCTTGCCCGAGCCGATCAGGTCGGCGCGGCCCATGCGTTCCAGCGCCTCGCGCAGCATCGGCCAGCCCTTCGGATCGTGATAGCGCAGGAACGCCTTGTGCAGGCGGCGCTGCTCATCGCTCTTGACGATGGTCACGCCTTCGCTCTTGTACGTGACCTTGCGCAGCGGGTTCTTACCCGAGTGGTACATGGCGGTGGCCGAGGCCATCGGCGACGGGTAGAACGCCTGCACCTGGTCAGCGCGGAAGCCGTTGCCCTTGAGCCACAGGGCCAGGTTCATCATGTCTTCGTCGGTGGTGCCCGGGTGCGCAGCGATGAAGTACGGGATCAGGTACTGCTCCTTGCCCGCCTCTTTCGAGAACTTCTCGAACATGCGCTTGAAGCGGTCGTAGCTGCCGATACCAGGCTTCATCATCTGGTTCAGCGGGCCTTCCTCGGTGTGCTCCGGGGCGATCTTCAGGTAACCGCCGACGTGGTGCGTCACCAACTCGCGCACGTACTCCGGTGATTCCACCGCCAGGTCGTAGCGCAGGCCCGAGGCGATCAGGATCTTCTTCACGCCCGGCAAGGCACGAGCACTGCGGTAGAGCTTGATCAGCGCCGAGTGGTCGGTGTTCAGGTTCGGGCAGATGCCCGGGAACACGCAGGACGGCTTGCGGCAGTGGGTTTCGATCTCGGTGCTCTTGCAGGCGATGCGATACATGTTCGCGGTCGGCCCACCGAGGTCGGAGATGACGCCGGTAAAGCCGGGCACCTTGTCACGAATCTCTTCGATCTCGCGGATGATCGATTCGTGGGAGCGGTTCTGGATGATCCGGCCTTCGTGCTCGGTGATCGAGCAGAAGGTGCAGCCGCCGAAGCAGCCACGCATGATGTTCACCGAGAAACGGATCATTTCGTACGCGGGAATGCGTTCCTTGCCGTAGGCCGGGTGCGGGACCCGTGCGTAAGGCATGCCGAAGACGTAATCCATTTCTTCGGTGGTCATCGGAATGGGCGGCGGGTTGAACCAGACGTCCACTTCACCATGCTTCTGCACCATCGCCCGGGCGTTGCCGGGGTTGGTTTCCAGGTGCAACACGCGGTTGGCGTGGGCATAAAGGACGGCGTCGTTGCGCACTTTTTCGAAGGACGGCAGACGGATCACGGTCTTGTCCCGGGTCATCCGCGGGCTGTCCAGCAACTGGACCACCTTCGCTTCGTTCGGGTCTTCGACCTCGCCCTTCTCCTGCTCGATGGCGCAGGCCTGGGTGTCCTGGGTGTTGACGTACGGGTTGATGATCTTGTCGACCTTGCCCGGACGGTCAATGCGGGTCGAGTCGAACTCGTACCAGCCTTTCGGCGTGTCACGACGAATGAACGCGGTGCCGCGCACGTCAGTGATGGTCTCGATCGACTCGCCAAACGACAGGCGCTGGGCCACTTCGACGATCGCGCGCTCGGCGTTGCCGTAGAGCAGGATGTCGGCGCTGGCGTCGATCAGGATCGAATGACGAACCTTGTCCTGCCAGTAGTCGTAGTGAGCGATGCGGCGCAGCGACGCCTCGATGCCACCCAGAACGATCGGCACGTTCTTGTAGGCTTCCTTGCAGCGCTGGCTGTAAACCAGGCTGGCGCGGTCAGGTCGCTTGCCGGCCATGCCGCCCGGGGTGTAGGCGTCGTCCGAACGAATTTTCTTGTCGGCGGTGTAGCGGTTGATCATCGAGTCCATGTTGCCGGCGGCGACGCCGAAGAACAGGTTCGGCTCGCCGAGCTTCATGAAGTCGTCTTTCGACTGCCAGTTCGGCTGGGCGATGATCCCGACGCGGAAGCCCTGGGCCTCCAGCAGCCGGCCGATGATCGCCATGCCGAACGACGGATGGTCGACGTAGGCATCGCCGGTCACGATGATGATGTCGCAGGAGTCCCAGCCGAGCTGATCCATCTCCTCCCTGCTCATTGGCAGGAATGGCGCTGGTCCGAAGCATTCGGCCCAGTACTTGGGATAGTCGAAGAGTGGTTTGGCTGCTTGCATGTCAGTGACCGGTTTTTTTGGATGCAGGAAAAATCGCGGGCGCGGAATATAGCACAAAAATTGACCAATTCCGACGCTGCAGGTCGGAATTGATCAGGGGACGATTTTATTCGTCGTCGTCGAAGTTGTAGCTGCCTGGCGCAAGGTTCTCGAAGCGGGTGTACTTACCAATGAACGCGAGGCGGATAAAGCCGATCGGGCCGTTCCGCTGCTTGCCGATGATGATCTCGGCAATGCCCTTGTGCTCGGTTTCCGGGTGATAGACCTCGTCCCGGTAGACGAACATGATCACGTCGGCGTCCTGCTCGATCGCTCCGGATTCCCGCAAGTCGGAGTTCACCGGGCGTTTGTTCGGGCGTTGCTCCAGGGAGCGGTTGAGCTGCGACAGGGCAATGACCGGGCAGTTGAATTCCTTGGCCAGGGCCTTGAGCGAGCGGGAGATTTCGGAAATCTCGTTGGTCCGGTTGTCGCCGCTGGAACCCGGGATCTGCATCAACTGCAGGTAGTCGATCATGATCATGCCGACCTCGCCGTGCTCACGGACCAGACGCCGGGTTCGCGCGCGCATCTCCGACGGACTGATGCCGGCGGTATCGTCGATGAACAGCTTGCGGTCGTTGAGCAGGTTGACCGCCGAGGTCAGCCGCGGCCAGTCGTCGTCGTCCAGTTGGCCGGAGCGCACCTTGGTCTGGTCGATGCGGCCGAGGGACGAAAGCATCCGCATGATCAGCGATTCGCCTGGCATCTCCAGGGAGTACACCAGCACCGCTTTGTCGCTACGCAACACGGCGTTTTCCACCAGGTTCATGGCGAAGGTGGTCTTACCCATCGACGGACGACCGGCGACGATGATCAGGTCAGCCGGCTGCAGGCCGCTGGTCTTCTCGTCCAGGTCGGTGTAGCCGGTGGACAGGCCGGTGATGTCGCTGTCGGAGTTGAACAGCGTATCGATGCGGTCGATGGCCTTGGTCAACAGGTCGTTGACCCCCACCGGGCCACCGGTCTTGGGCCGCGCCTCGGCGATCTGGAAGATCTGCCGCTCGGCTTCATCGAGGATTTCCGCGGCGTTGCGCCCTTGCGGGTTGAAGGCGCTGTCGGCGATGTCGTTGCTGATGCTGATCAGTTGGCGCAGCGTCGAGCGCTCGCGAATGATCTGCGCGTAGGCCTTGATGTTGGCCACCGACGGGGTGTTCTTCGCCAGCTCGCCGAGATAGCCCAGGCCGCCGATTTGCGAGCTGAGGCCCTCTTTGTCGAGCTGCTCGTGCAGCGTCACGACGTCGAAGGGGACGTTCTGGTCGACCAGCTTGTGGATCGCCCGGAAGATCAGGCGGTGGTCATGGCGGTAGAAGTCGCCATCGGAGACTTGATCGAGCACTCGCTCCCAGGAGTTGTTGTCCAGCATCAGGCCACCGAGCACGGCCTGTTCGGCCTCGATGGAATGCGGCGGAACCTTCAGGGCGGAGGTTTGCAGATCATATTGCTCTGGGGCGGTTATCTCGTTCATGGCCACCTGGAAATCTGGGTGTTGAAAAAGACAAAGGGCACGACCTGCAATGCAGGATCGTGCCCGATGTTAACCGGCTGACCCCAAGGGAGCCAGCAGGTCGATACAGCTTAGGCTGCGACGACGACCACGCGAACGGTGGCTTCAACGTCGCTGTGCAGGTGCACGGCAACGTCGTATTCGCCGACGTTACGGATGGTGCCGTTTGGCAGACGAACTTCAGCTTTGGCCACTTCAACGCCGGAGGCGGTCAGGGCGTCAGCGATGTCGTGGGTGCCGATCGAACCGAACAGCTTGCCTTCGTCGCCAGCGGTGGCAGTGATGGTCACTTCCAGCTCGGCCAGTTGGGCAGCGCGGGTTTCAGCCGAAGCTTTCTTGTCAGCAGCAGCTTTTTCCAGCTCGGCGCGACGTTCTTCGAACGCGGCCAGGTTGGTAGCGGTAGCGGCGACAGCCTTGCCGAATGGCAGCAGGAAGTTACGGCCGTAACCCGACTTAACTTTAACTTTGTCGCCCAGGTTGCCCAGGTTGGCGACTTTTTCCAGCAGGATCAGTTCCATTTGGTAATAACCTCTTAACTTTTAACCTTCACCGTTCGCGGAGCCGTTGTCGGCGTCACTTGGGGACGCCCCGCGTCCGCGAAAATCAATCAGGCTGTCGACAATGGCCAGGACCACGAGCAACGGATAAATCAGCTGCATGAACAGCAGCAGTGTCACGTACAACCCGACCAGCCAGAACTTCGCCAGTCGTTTCTGCGCCACCAGGCCATGAATCACGGCCAGTCCGGCGAAGAGCAGCGGGATGGTGCAAAGCGGTGTCAACATCGCCAGTTCGGTACCGAAATTCGGCCCCACCAGAATGATCACCAGCAGCCCCAACGCCACCGCCAGCGGCAGTCTCACGGCGCGAAACTCGCGACCGAAGCCTCCCGGGTTATACAACGCTGCTTGCCAGTAGCGACCCAACATCAGGGCCAGCACACTGACAGCTTGCAACAATGCCGCAATCAGGCCGGTAAGCACTGGTGCGATCAGCCCCTCAAGTCGGGCCCGTTCTTCTACCTTCAACTGCTGGTAGATCCCCTCGAGCATCTGCGGGAGGATCTTGGCGATCCCCTGCGCAAGCGACTCGATCGGTTCACGGAACACCGAACCCAGAGCGACGCCATACACCAGGCCCAGGGCGATGCTGAACAACAGCACCCGATTCCAGGACTGCCCGGCGCGCAACAGCGCAGCCAGACCCAGCGTGCCAAGCAACACCATCAAGGTGCGCGGCTCGCCGAAAAACCACCAGGCCAACGCCGGCAGCAATGCCCAGGCAAGGACACCGGAGGCGTCCTTGAAACCGCGCCGCAGGAAGATCAGGCTCCCGGCGGCGGCACTCAACCAGAACAACAGCGGCAATGCCGCACAACCGACCACTACGAGAGTGGCCTGCACGCGACCGCGCATGATGAAATCAGCCAGGGCACGCATGCAATTTATCCTTTGCTACTTGTCGACGACCCGGTCTCAGCGGCCGTGGCTGTCGGTGTAGGCCAGCAGGGCCAGGAAGCGGGCACGCTTGATAGCGGTAGCCAGCTGACGCTGATAACGAGCTTTGGTACCAGTGATACGGCTTGGAACGATCTTGCCGGTTTCAGATACATAAGCTTTCAGGGTGTTGAGATCTTTGTAATCGATCTCTTTCACTTCTTCAGCAGTGAAGCGGCAGAATTTACGACGACGGAAGAAACGTGCCATGTAATAGGCTCCTCAAAAGGTCCGTGGATTACTCGTCAGCGTTATCGCTGTTGTCGCTGTCATTGCTGTCATCGCCTTCGGCGCTGTCAGAATGCTCAGGACGATCGCGACGCTCACGGCGCTCACTGCGGTTTTCTTCAGCCTTGAGCATCTCGGACTGGCCGGTAACGGCTTCGTCGCGACGGATGACCAGGTTACGGATCACGGCATCGTTGTAGCGGAAGTTGTCTTCCAGCTCGGCCAGGGCCTTGCCGGTGCACTCAACGTTCAGCATCACGTAGTGAGCCTTGTGAACATTGTTGATTGCGTAGGCCAGTTGACGACGGCCCCAGTCTTCCAGACGGTGGATCTTGCCGCCGTCTTCTTCGATCAGCTTGGTGTAACGCTCAACCATGCCGCCGACTTGCTCGCTCTGGTCCGGGTGGACCAGAAAGATGATTTCGTAATGACGCATGAATGCTCCTTACGGGTTGTAGTCTGCCGACAAATGGCGGTCAGACAAGGAGTGAATGACACTTGTATGTCTTGCCTTGGAAAGAGGCACATGCGCGCCTGCCAACACGGCAAGGGGCGCAATTGTAGAGAAGCGCCGAGGGACAAGCAAGGTGATTGGTGAAATATTGAGCAGTGCCGATAGCCGGCAACCTCAAATACAACTGTAGGAGCGAGCTTGCTCGCGATAGGCCGACTTAGGAGGCCATCGCGAGCAAGCTCGCCCCTACAAGAGGGATCGCGAATTATTTGCCGGCTTTACGCTGACGAACAGCCTCGAACAGGCAGACGCCAGTCGCGACCGATACGTTCAGGCTGCTGACGCTGCCTGCCATCGGCAGCTTGACCAGGAAATCGCAGTGCTCGCGGGTCAGGCGGCGCATGCCCTTGCCTTCCGCGCCCATGACCAGCACGGTCGGCCCGGTCATGTCCTGCTGATACAGCTCCTGCTCGGCTTCGCCCGCAGTGCCGACCACCCAGAGGCCACGTTGCTGGAGTTTCTCCAGGGTTCGCGCCAGGTTGGTCACGGCCACCAGAGGCATCACTTCAGCAGCGCCGCAGGCAACTTTACGCACGGCCGCGGTAAGCGTCGCCGACTTGTCCTTCGGCACGATGACCGCCAGCGCGCCGGCAGCATCGGCGGTACGCAGGCAGGCGCCGAGGTTGTGCGGATCGGTGACGCCGTCGAGAACCAGCAGCAGCGGAACCGTCTCGGTACGCTCCAGCAGTTCTTCGAGCATCGCCTCACCCCAGACCTGACTCGGGCTGACTTCAGCGACCACGCCCTGGTGAACACCTTCGACCCAGGCATCCAGCTCGCGGCGTTCGGCCTGGCCGACCGCAACGCGGTTGTCGGCGGCCAGCGCCAGCAGCGCCTGGACCCGAGGCTCGCTACGACCCTCGGACAGCCAGATCTGCTTGACCCGCTTGGGGTGGTGCCGCAACAGCGCTTCCACGGCATGGACGCCGTAGATCTTTTCCAACTGACTCATGACTTGCCTTTGGGTTTACGCGACGTGGAACCAGCTTTGGGCGGTCCCTTGCGGTGTTTGGTCGGTTTCTCGGTCTTGCCGGACTTGCCCGCCGGCTTGCCGCTGGCGTGCGCCTGCTTGGCATCGGCCAGCAGGGCCTTCTTCATTTCCCGGCTCTTGCGCACTTCGGCGTTTTTCGCCGCAGCATGGGAAGGGAAATAGGCTTCGGCGGTTTCGTTCTTGGCTTTCTTGGCGCGAGGTGCCGGCTGCTCTTTGGCAGCGGCTGGAGCCTTGCCAGTAGCTTCGGGCGCGGTCTGACGCTGTTTGCGGCCGATCGGCGCATTCAGGGTGTTCTCGGCCATTTCGAAGTCGATCTTGCGTTGCTCCAGATCGACGCGCATCACCCGCACTTCGACGGTGTCGCCGAGACGGAAGGTACGCCCGGTGCGCTCGCCGGTGAGACGGTGGTGGACCGGATCGAAGTGGTAGTAGTCGCCTGGCAGCGCGCTGACATGCACCATGCCTTCGACATAGATGTCGGTCAGCTCGACGAACAGGCCGAAACCGGTCACCGCGGTGATCACGCCCGGGAACGACTCACCCACGCGGTCTTTCATGTACTCGCACTTGAGCCAGTTGACCACATCACGGGTCGCCTCGTCGGCGCGCCGCTCGCTCATCGAGCACTGTTCGCCCAGTTGCTCGAGGGTGTTTTCGTCGTACGGATAGATCCGCGCCTTGGGAATGCTCATCGCACCGGCGCGCTTGACGTGCGGGGTTTCCTGGCGGGAACGGATCACGCTGCGGATGGCCCGGTGGGTCAGCAGGTCGGGGTAGCGGCGAATCGGCGAGGTGAAGTGGGTGTACGCCTCGTAATTCAGACCGAAGTGGCCGTTGTTGTCGGCGCTGTACACCGCCTGGCTCAGCGAACGCAGCATGACGGTCTGGATCAGGTGGAAGTCCGGGCGACCGGCGATGCTGGCCAGCAGTGCCTGGTAGTCCTTCGGCGACGGACCGTCCTTGCCCTTGTGCAGGGAAAGGCCCAGCTCACCAAGGAAGGCGCGCAGTTTTTCCAGGCGCTCCGGCGGCGGACCGTCGTGGACGCGGTACAGGGCCGGAATCTCGTGCTTCTTGAGGAACTCGGCGGTGGCGACGTTGGCCGCCAGCATGCATTCCTCGATCAGCTTGTGGGCGTCGTTGCGCACGGTCGGACGGATTTCCGCGATCTTGCGCTCGGAGCCGAAGATGATCCGGGTTTCCTGGGTTTCGAAGTCGATCGCGCCGCGGGCATGACGGGCGTCCAGCAGCACCTTGTACAGCGCATAAAGCTGTTTCAGGTGCGGCACCACGCCACTGTATTCCTCGCGCAGGGCACGGCCTTCGCGGGTGCGGGCGTGTTCCAGCATGCTGCTGACCTTGTTGTAGGTCAGGCGGGCATGGGAGTGGATCACCGCTTCGTAGAACTGGTAATCGACCATCTGCCCGGATTTGTTGATGGTCATTTCACAGACCATGGCCAGGCGATCGACGTGCGGGTTCAGCGAGCAGAGGCCGTTGGAAAGCTCTTCGGGGAGCATCGGCACAACGCGCTCGGGGAAGTACACCGAGTTGCCACGCACCTGGGCTTCGGCATCCAGCGCCGAACCGAGGCGGACGTAGCTGGACACGTCGGCGATAGCGACGTACAGGCGCCAGCCACCGGAGAACAGCCGCAGTTTGCCGAGGCTTTCGCAATAAACGGCGTCATCGAAGTCGCGGGCGTCTTCACCATCGATGGTGACGAACGGCAGGTGGCGCAGATCGATGCGCTTTTCCTTGTCCTTCTCTTCGACTTCAGGCTTGAGCTTGCGCGCTTCTTTAACGACCGCTTCAGGCCAGACGTGCGGGATATCGTAGCTGCGCAGGGCAACGTCGATTTCCATGCCGGGAGCCATATAGTTGCCGATGACTTCGACAACGTCGCCCTGAGGCTGGAAGCGCGGGGTTGGCCAGTGGGTGATCTTCACCTCGACGAACTGACCGACACGCGCGCCACCGCTGCGACCCGGGGTGACCAGCACTTCCTGCTGGACCTTCGGGTTGTCAGGGGTAACGAAGCCGATGCCGCCTTCTTCGAAGTAGCGGCCAACGATGCTCTCGTGGGCGCGGGAAATGACCTCGACAACCACGCCTTCGCGGCGGCCACGGCGGTCGACACCAGAGACACGGGCCAGGGCGCGGTCACCGTCGAACACCAGGCGCATCTGCGCGGGGCTGAGGAACAGGTCTTCGGAGCCGTCATCGGGAATCAGGAAACCGAAACCGTCGCGGTGACCGGAAATACGGCCGAGGATCAGGTCGAGCTTGTCCACCGGGGCATAGGTGCCGCGCCGGGTGTAGATAAGCTGGCCGTCACGCTCCATCGCCCGAAGACGACGGCGCAGGGCCTCGATCTGTTCCTCGGTATGCAAGCCGAGTTCCTCGACCAGCTGCTCGCGCGCAGCGGGCGAGCCTCGTTCGGCGAGGTGCTGGAGGATCAGCTCACGGCTAGGGATGGGGTTTTCGTATTTTTCCGCTTCACGAGCGGCCTCGGGATCGAGGGACTGCCAATCGGCCATTAGGAGGGGTTCACCTTGTCTATATAAGGGTTAGTTTGGCATAGCCGTATTGAAACCGGAAATTTCAACCTTGGACAGCCCCGTTGGGACCGGCCCCAGAATGCGCTGTTCGCTGTGGAAGACCAACGGCTTGAATCTTTTAAGATTTTTTTCAAACCGGGGCTTTACAGCCCTTGGAGCCATCCGTATAGTGCGCACCACAGCGACGGAGACCGTCGTTATAGTTGAGAAGCCGCGCGATGTGAAGCATCGAAGCGAAATCAACGAAATGCCCAGATGGTGAAATTGGTAGACACGCCAGCTTCAGGTGCTGGTGACCTTACGGTCGTGGAAGTTCGAGTCTTCTTCTGGGCACCATATTTCAAGTTTCAGATAGCTTCATAACGTGTCTGAGATTAAGCAATACGCTAGACTGTTTTTGTTACAACTGCTTCAAATTTGCCCAGATGGTGAAATTGGTAGACACGCCAGCTTCAGGTGCTGGTGACCTTACGGTCGTGGAAGTTCGAGTCTTCTTCTGGGCACCATATTCAAAGAAACCCGCGAAAGCGGGTTTTTTTATGCCTGCGATTTGACCTCGGATCTCGCCGAGGCCCCTTCCCTCCTAGAACGTCTTCTCGAATTTCAATGCCACCTCCGTCTGCCGGTAGGCATAGGCCCAGTCGATGCTGCTGTCGGTGACCGTGCGTTTCATGTAGAGATTCGGCACCACCCCGGCGAACGCGAAACGCGGCATGCTCAGGTTGGCGATGTAGATCTGCTGGCGGTCCTTGCGCAGGCCGCCGAGGAAAACGTCCGGCGCATCGTAGCGGGTGGTGCGGTACAAGCCGACCACGCTCAAGTTAACCCCCAGGTCGAAGCTGTGATACGCGCCCAGGCTGCCCATGTACTCGCGATTGCTGGCGGTATCGGCGTCCTGGCTGCGCCGGGTGTAGGTGACGCCGCCGAATACCAGGGTGCGCGGATCGAGCATGTACGACAGCGAGGTGCCGACCTGACGTTCGTCGTAATCATCGAAGTACTCGCGCTGTTCGCCCTGGAAGCGGAAGTGCTTGTGCTGGGCCTGCAGGCCGACCTGCAGCCGGTTGGTCAGGTTGTGCTTCCACTCCCCGCGCACGCCGCTGGCCTGGTACTTGGTGTGATGGTCGTTGTAGTAATTCTCGAACAGTGGCGTGAGCGACACATCGTTCAGCGCACTCTGGAAGCTGTAGCCGGCGTACAGCACCGAGGTGTTGTCGTCGTACCAGGTCTTTGTTTCGCCGTCATCGCCATGCTTGTCGTAGGTATTGCCATAGCTGAGGCCGCGCACCAGCAGATGGTGATTGCCGGCAATCTGGAAACGCCGCTCGGCAGCCATGTCATAGACCAGGCTGGATGACGTGATTGGCTTGGGCATCTGCCGGCTGTAGTCGAAGCATTCGAAGAAGATCGTGCAGACCTGGGTGCTGGTGGTCATGCCGTTACCCTGGTTGATGTTGCTGTTGTAGCCGAAGCCCAGCGACGCCGATCCATGCCATTCGCGGCGCAGGTCGATGCCCTTGTGGTACTCGCCCAGCACGCTCAGGACCTGCTCGGGCACATCGGACGCGGCGACCTCGCGAAACAGCGCTTCAGCTTCACGGGTCTGATTGTCTTCGAACAGCGTGCGCGCCAATTCCAGGCGAGCACGGACGAAACCTGGCTGCAGCTCATCGGCCCTGCGCAGATGTGCGATGGCCTGCTTGTACTGGCGGTCGCTGCGGGCGATCAGCCCCTCGGCCATTTCAATCAGTGCCGGCTCATGACCGGGCAGTTGGCGGTAGCGCTCGACAAACTGGCGCACCTTGCCCCACTGCTGCAGGTTGATGGAGACGTAGATGGCCGGCCCCAAGTCTTCGAGGGTGTTCTGTACGTTGTAGGTCTGCCCCTCGATGGTGATCAGCGAAGCATCGTTCTCGGCCGGATCCGGCGCGCCAAGATTGGCCCGCTCGCGCGCCTCGGCGGTGCGGTCGATCTTGTTCAACAGCAGACGGGTGTCGTCGTCATCGGCCAGCAGCGCGGTGGAACACAGGGCAGAGAAACACAGCAGGGCAACGCGCCCCCGCATGGACGGCAGCATGGTGATCGTTCCGGGACAGAAAGAAAGAGGTCGGAAGGGGGAGCCGAAGCTCCCTCCTCCAATGACACGCGGGTGTTACTGCTTGGCGCCGCCGAAGGCGACTTTGGTGGTGCCGCTGGTGTAGATCCCCGCCAGGGCCTCGGCATTGGCGCCGTAGAACTGACCCTGGATCTGGGAAGTACGCGAGAACGAGCCATTCGACGCGATGGTGGTGCCGCCGAAGTTGATCGAGCCAACGGTGCCGGTCAGGGTGCCGCTGCCGGAACCATAGTTGGCGGTCAGCACACCCGAGGTCACGCCAGCGCCGGTCCCCGGGTTGTACTGGTTGACGCCGACCACGTTGTACTTGGCGTTGACCAGGGTTGGCATGCTGGTGGTCGGGTTTTCGCCGACATACCAGACGGTGCGGTTGGCATCGGTGAGGTTCAGGTCGGTGCTGTTCAGTGGCTGGGTGCCAGACTTGCGTGGCGCCCATTCACCGAAGTACACCTCGGCGCCGGAAACCTTGGCGATGACTTCGCCGCCGAACTGCGGGAAGTTCGGCAGCGGGTTGTCGATCTGGCGATAGGCGTAGACGTTGGTGTTGTACGCAACGGTGTTTTTCCAGGTCTCCGAGACGTTGTAAGGCAGACCGGTAACCGGATGAATCTGGGTAATGATTGCCGAAGCAGTACCTGGTGTTGCAATCAGCGCGTTGGTCTGGGCAATCGGACCCGCCGCAAAGCTGACGACCTTGGTGAGATCCGCAGTGCCACCTACCGTGGTAGGCATTGCAATCCCGGCGGTGCCGACAGCCATCATGTTGGATGCCGTGGGCACTACATAGCTACTCGACGAGCCACCCGCGACGGTTGCCGCGAAGCTGGTGGATGCCATCAGAGACAATGCGGAAAGTACAAACAGCTTTTTCATGAAACCTCCTTGGATAATTGAAAGGCCACTGTTTTTAATAAAAAACAGCAAAAAATTCAGGGATGCTCTTATTCAGAATCGCGCGGTTAGTGCCAACTTCATCGTGCGGCCGGGTGCCGGCAACATGGCCCTGGCCAAGGGATCGATGTAATAACGGTTGGTGATGTTGTTGACGCCGACATCGACATCCAGGTTCTCGGTTACCTGATAACTTGCATAGGCATCGAATACCCAGATTGGGTGCCAGCGATAAGGTCGCCCGAATGCTTCAGCGCCCGTCACGCCGCTGGCGATCCACTTGGCTTCTTCTTCGTTTTCGGCGCTGCTGTGGTAGACCATCCGCCCGCCCACTTCGAGCTTCTCATCGAGCAGGCGCATACCGCTGTCGAGGTTGATGGAGTATTTGGGTTGCAGGCTGGTGCGGGCAAAGGTGGAAGGAAACCCGCCAGTGACGCAACTGTCGATTGCGTTGTTGTAGATAGGATCGAGCGTGGCGGCATAGTCCTTGTCACATAGTTTCTGCTCCAACCGGTAGCTGACGGAGAAGTTAGTGAAATAACGCCCCGTATCAGTACGGGTTTGCAACTCAATACCCGAGTAAGTTTTTTTATCGAACTGCACGATGTTGTACATCTGGTCGCGGTCGATATAGTCGTGAATTTCATTCTCGTAGTAATTGATACGGAAATCGGCATGACGCCAGTCCGGGACGAAACTGCGCAGGTCGTGGACATAACCAACTTCCCAGTTATACGCATGCTCGGGATTCATGCTGCCGGTGGAACTACGACCAAACGTCGTACCGGCCTGAGTGTCTTCGTACAACGTGGGGAACCGCACCAGTTCGCTGTAGCGCACATATACCCGGGCATTTTCAGTCAGCAGGAAGGTTGCCCCCAGCATCGGCGTCCAGGCGTGATCACGGCGCTTGTCAGGTTTGGCCCACAACTCTCCCTCCGTGGGCGGTACGGTAACGGTCGAAATCTGTTCCGGCTGGATATAGCGATTGACGGTGCCCGTGGTGCCTTGGGCGTTGGCCACCGTCTCGTTCAGGTCGATGGTGCCGTTGAGGAACTGGTTGGTGGAACGATCAATCTTGAAACCGTCGTACGCGGCGACAAAACTCTCACTGTTCCTGGCGGTGTAATACACGCCATTGACCTGGTAGTTATCCATGGCCGTCAGCATTTCCTGCTCGATTTCTTCTGGTGTGAAGCCCCAGGACTCGTACTCTGCTCGCACACTCTGCTCGAGTGCCGTGGCTTCCTCATCGCTCATCAAGCGTCGATAACCGAAGCGGGTGCCCGTTGTGGTTGAACCCGCAGCCCAGTCGCTGTCGCGGTTCTCACGGTGCTTGGCCAAGCCTTCATCAAACGAGTTGTAGTCGCTGTACCTGGCTCCCGCGTTGATAACCAGCCAGGGCATGACCGTCCATTCGTTGTTGAAGCTGAAGTTGTACTGCTGCCGGTTGCCACTGCGCGGCCCGAAATGCTGGGTGGCCCAGACGATCTCATTGACTGTCGCGTTGGCGGCGCCGTAGCGCTCGTCCAGCTTTTCATGGCTGAAGTCGCTGGAAAGCGTGAGGTTGAGGGTGTCGCTCAGTTCCATCCGGTTGCTCAGGTTCACGCCCCAACGCTCATGGTTGGAAACCTGAAGCGACTTGGGAATGAGGGTGAAGCGGCCATCGCTGTTGTCCAGCCGGACCGGCTGGGTGGGCGCCTGAGCACAGGCCGTGGGGTCATTACGGTATTGGCACAACACATAGTTGTTCCAGTTTCGGTCGATATCCTGGCCCGTCGCGCCGACCCCATAGATGGACTCGCCTGTCTGGTAACGATCGCTGTCGTTGCTGGTCATCCAGAGACCGGCCTTGAGATTGATCAGGGCGCTGTCTTCGGGATTCCACTCGTAGTTCAGCGACCAGGTGTCCTGCTTGACCTTCGCGTAGGGATACTGGATTCCGACATTCTGGTTGCCATCGAGCCCGGTATACGTGGTGAGGCTGATCACGTAGGGCGAACTCTCACCAAACTCCATATCGGTGTGCATGTAGGACAACTTCAGGCTCTGCTGGTCAGGCAAGTACCAGGTGCCCTTGAGCAACGTGGTACGCACGTCACTCGATGTGTTGGTGACTTCATAGCCCGGCTGGAACAGTTGAGCCACATAGGACGTCCCTGCTCCCGGCACACTCTGCTGGCTCTCCGCCTTGGCCTTGTCCAGCCAGTCTTCCGTCTCGTAGCGCTGGCTGCCGCCTTTGCCGCTGTAGTAGTTGCCCTTGCGGCGGTAGCTGTACGCCGCCAACAGGTCGAAATCTTCCTGACGGGTACCGGCGGCGATACGAAAAGCATTGTCTTCGAAGTCGAAATCGGTGCCGCCCGAGCCCTTGCGCGGCGTCATGCGGCCACCATTGGGCAGCGCGAAGCCTACGGTTCCGTCGTAGCCCGCGGTGGCACCCGGTACGTCACGATAATCCTTGCCGAACTGATTGATCCCCGACTCGTCCGGCGACACCGAGTTGGTCGCCGTCTCGGTCTTGATCTCGATACCCCAGGGCTGCCCGGCCTTGACGATATCGTCGACATCCAGCGTCTTGATCTGGACCGAGCCGCCGATGCCGGTCTTGACCCCGTCGGTGACGGACGGGCCCTTCTCCACCGAAATGCTGCCGATCATGTTGGGGTCGACGTAGTTGCGGTTGGAAATGCCGCCCGAGCCCTGCCACACCGACATCGCCTGCTCGGTGCCGTCCACCGTCACCGGAATCCGTCCTTCGCCCTGGATGCCGCGGATGTTCGGGTCCAGCGCCCCGCTGTTGCGCGCATCGCCGCTGTAGACGCCGTTCAGGCCGCTGAACACGTCAGACACTGAAGTGCCCTTGTAGCGCTCCAGCTCCTCCTTGCCGACATAGACGTTGGAAACATCCTTGCGGTAAACGTCGCTTTGCCCCTTCTCATCGCGGTCTTCCCACTCGCCCTTCACTTCCTGCGCTTCCAGCACCTGCAATCCGCGCTGCGAAGTCCCTGGCTTGCTCATCGCTTCCTCATAGCCGGCGGGCAGCTCAATTTCCACCGGCCCCATATTCGGCGTCGACGCCTGTTCTTCAGCAAATGCAGCGGCGCCGGAGAGCGCCAGGGTGATCGACCAGACCAGAGGCTTGAGTGGCAGGGACGAAGGCGTGGGTACGGGCGAGAGCATGGCGAAACCTGTCGTTGTCGGTGGTAGATGGCAGATACATGGCCACTCTGCGGCGGCGAGGTGATACTACCGACAAAAGCGAATGAATCTCGTTTAGATTAATATGCGAGAAACAGAAATTTCTATGCGCGGAGGCAGGGAGCGGAGAGGCCCGCTCCCGGAGGGAGGTTTAGCGTTTCTTGCCGAAAATCGACTTTGGCGCACGCCCGAAATAGCGGGTGAATGCCACGGTGAAATTGTTCGGATATTTGTACCCGACCTGCCACGCCGCCTGGGCGACCTGCTGACCGGACTCGAGCAGCGTCATGGCTTTGCGCATGCGCAGGTCGAGCAGCATGCGCGCGGGCGTCGTATCGAAAAGGTAGCGGAAACCTTCCTTGAGCTTGTGCTCGTTCATGCCGACAGCCGTGGCGAGGTACTCCACCGTCAGCGGCGTGTGTAGTTGCTCGCAGAGGAGATTGCGGGCCCGCTCGATGCGCTCGATGTCACTGGTGCCCAGCGGCGACGTAGTGCTGTCCTGCGGCGCCAGCAGGTTGAACTGCTCCGACAGCAGGCTGAGGGTATGGATGTGCAAGTCCAGCCGGTTGGACGGGTTGAGCACACCGGGTTGCAGGTAGCGCACCAACGCCGCGGCATGGGCCTGTGCAGCCTTGGAACTGGCGCGGTAATCGAGCCGGTTCAAGCGGCCGCTGCCCAGCACCTGCGCGGCGCGTTCCTCGCCGACGTACTTGCAGAGGGTCGGCTGATCGATCACCACACGCAGTTGCGAGGCGGTCTCGTGGGCTTGATAGCGGCGCTCGCCCGGCGTGGCGCGGAACGCGGTGATGGTCGTGTGGCCGGCATCGAAGGCCAGGTTGCTGCCGTCCTGGCCGAGAAAACCGGATTTCCCCTGCAGGCCGATGGTCACGACCATCACATGGCCGTCATGCGGGCCGCAGGTTTCTTCGATCAGGGTCCGCACGGGGTGATAGTGCAAACGCCCCAGCGACAAGCCCTGTTCGAGCTGCAATAGCTCCGAATAGCACTGACCGAGGTCCTCGGACAGTTGCATGCGCAAGCGTCCGTCCGCTTGCACCGAACGGTGCCTGGGGTGATCCAGGCCGAGACGGCAACTCCCTTTCATTGTGCTCATGACGACATCCCTGCGGCCATGCGAGCGGCGCTTCGCATAGGAACGGCTCCGGCTCGCATACTTAACATTAATGATTCTCATTTAATATATATCACCTTTTTCAGTGATTCGGCCACGGCTTGTTTCGTTATGAACAAGGCGGCCAAGTACAGGGAGTTACCGTGCCTCAACGTGCCAACCTCGATCAGCCTCACCAGGATTTGAACAGCGCCCATCCCCTCCAGGCATGCTGGGACCTGCAACTCGCCGGGCTCGGCGCCGACGCCCTGCAGGTGGCGCTCGAATGCGCGCTGTTCGACCATCTGAGCGCACCTGTCAGTGCGTCCGCGCTGGCCGACACCCTCGAGCTGGACGCCGCCAGTACCGGCTACTTTCTCGAACTGCTGTGGAGCCTGGGCCTGCTCGAACGCGACCGCCAGCGACCACCGCGTTACCACAACCTGCCGCTGGCCGACCTGTACCTGCGCGCCGAGGCCAGCGCCTATTGCGGCGATGCCCTGCTGTTTCGTCACCGGGTCATGCGCCAGACCGGCGCCCAGCTCGGCGACTACCTGCGCAACGGCGTGCCGCGCCCGCCCATGGCTTCCGCGGCAATGGCCAAGGCCTGGGCCGACGCCGCCCGCCTGCAGATCGCCCAGGAACAACGCGCCGTCACCCGCGACGTGGCCTGCGCGCTGGTCGAAAGCCTGCCTGAAGTCCATCGGCTGGAACGGATGCTGGACCTCGGCGGCGGCCCCGGCCTGGTGGCGATTGCCCTGGCCGAGCGCCTGCCCGCCCTCGAAGGCGTGGTCTTCGAATACCCGCTGGCCGCCGAAGTGGCCCGCGAAAACATCGCCGCCGCCGGCCTCGCCCAGCGCCTGAAAGCCATCGGCGGCGACCTCAACGACGACGACTTCGGCAGCGGCTACGACCTCATCTGGTGTTCGTCGGTGCTGCATTTCGTGAACGACCTGCCCGACACCCTGCACCGCCTGTTCGCCGCCTTGCGTCCCGGTGGCGTGCTGCTGTGCTGCCAGGCCGAAGTGCCGGACGAGCGCCAGGCCGCGGCGCAGGTCCTGCCCTATTACCTGCACATGCGCCTGCAAGGGCGCCATGTGCTCGCCGAAGGTGAACTGGCGCGCACGCTCGAAGGCATCGGCTTCAGGGCCGTGCAACAACTCAACGAACTGCGTTTCCCGGTCACCCCGGTCAACGCCGTCATCGCTCGCAAACCCCAGGGGTAACTCGATGGACCGCACGCGAATCGCCGGCCTGCAATTGCTGTTCGGCTGGCTCAACCTGGCGCTGGCCGTACCCAGCATCTACCTGATGTTCGGCATGCCGCTGGTCATGCGCCAGTACGGCTGGAGCGGCACCGAGATCGGCCTATTCCAGCTCGCCGGGTTGCCGGCGGTGTTCAAGTTCCTGCTGGCCGTGCCAGTGCAACGGGTGCGTCTGGGCAAGGGCCATCTGGTCCACTGGATGGTGCTGCTCGGCGCGGCGCTGCTGGTGCTGTACTGGCTGATCGGCCGGCAGAACCTGATCGAGCAGCGCATGCCGCTGTTCGTCATGACCTTCGCCATCAGCATCATCGCCACCTGGATGGACATCCCGCTCAACGCCCTCGCGGTGCAATGGCTGCCGCGCAGCGAACAGTTGCGCGCCGGCAGCATTCGCTCGGCGGCGCTGTTTCTCGGGGCGATCGTCGGTGGCGGCGCCATGCTGTTGATTCAGGCCCGGCTGGGCTGGCAGGCGCCGTTCCTGATCATGGGCGTGGCACTGGTGATTGGCGTGCTGCCGCTGCTGGTCCTGCGTCGACGGCCACAACCCATCGAACCCGAGCAGGCCGCACCGTCCGGCTTTGTCGCCGACTGGATGAGTTTCTTCAGCCAGCCGGCGGCACGCCAGTGGACCTGGCTGCTGCTGACCGCCTTCCCGTTCATCGGCGCCGCCTGGCTGTACCTGAAACCGTTGCTGCTCGACCAAGGCATGCCCATGCAGGAAGTGGCCTGGGTCGTGGGCATCGCCGGCGGTGCCACCGGCGCTGTGTTCAGCCTGCTCGGCGGCCGCCTGCTCAGCGTGCTCGGCACGGCGCGGGCGATCTTGCTGTACCTGCTCGCCGCCTTGCTCGCCCTGGTGCTGCTGACCGTCACCGTGTGGCTGCGGCTGGGCCCGGCCTGGCTGATCGCCAGCGCGTTGTGCCTGGCGGCGAGCATGGGCGCGGTGTCGGCCTTGATGTTCGGCCTGACGCTGTTCTTCAGCCGGCGCCAACGCACCGCCAGCGACTACGGCCTGCAATCGAGCCTGTTCGTCATCACTCGCCTGGCCGCCCCCGTGGCTGCCGGGCTGCTGCTGGACCGCCTCGGCCACGCCGGCATGCTCGCCTGTCTCAGCACCGGCCTGCTGCTGGCGCTGCTGCTGGCCTGGCGGGTACGCCACAGCATCGCCGGCAGTGCCGAAGCATTGCTGGTCAATGAACGCCACGCCACTGCCGGCGTGATCCCCATCGTTACCGAGGGCAAAGCATGAAGCCGCGTACCGTCGGCATCTGCCTGATCAGTCGCAATCGCGCGCTGCAGGAGGATGTGCAAGCAGTGCTTGACCGGCTCAACCACTGGTTGGGCCATGAAACGTCGCTGTACAGCCAGCACTGGCCGGACAGCAACTCGCAATGCCTGTATCGGCAGGTGGCCGGGCAAGCCGAAGCCTATGTGCGCTTACACGCCCAGGGCCACGATCTGTACCTCGACCTGAGGGTGTTCGACAGCGCCGCCGACGCCAGCCTGGCACTGGCCACCGCCAGCAGCGAAAGCGACTACGTGCTGTTCGACACCCGCCACCTGCACGCTCAACCCGACAGCGACCCGCTGGTGGAACTGCTCGACGCCCAGCCCGAAGCCAAGCGTTCTCCCAGCTCGGCGCTGCTGCTGTGTGACGAAGAACACCTGCAACACTGGCTGCTGCGCCTCGGCGGCAACCGCCTGGTGCGGGTGCCGCATCCGACGCAAACCTTGCGCCGCGCCGACCTGCTGCGGCTGTTCGTCGATCATCTGGAACACGCCTACTTCAACCGCCTGCTGGCCCGCACCACGCTGCAGTCCGGCGAGCCGGTGGCGCTGGCGCGGGACATCCAGCAGCGCATGGACGCGCGCTGGGGCGACCACTGGGACTGCCACTTCTTCACCGGCTCCATGGTCGCGGGTTTCCTCGATTCCATGGGCGCGCTGTTGCGCGGCAGCGGCCGCGGTTTCCACACCGCCAGCAACGAGCACGCCCTGGCGGTCAGTGCGCTGGCCGGCTGGCAGTTGTACCGCCGCGCCTACGTGATCGTCATGACCTCGGGCATGCTCGACGAACTGCGCGGCACCCTGGCCAACCTCAAGCGCGCCGGTGCACCGGGACTGGTGATCTGCGCCGACTCGCCCGAGTCGGTGTGGTTCGCCTTTCAGGGCAGCCTCGATCGCGACAACGACGGCCACCAGGTGATTGCCGCCCGCGGCCTGTGGCAGCGGTTCATCCGGCGCCCCGATGAATCCCGCGCCAGCGTCGAGTCCGCCTTCGCCGCGCTCGACGCCGCGCCGGCGCCCACCTTCCTGTTCGCCACCCAGGCGGTGCTGGAGTCGCGGGTCGAAACCGGCACGGAAAAGCCGGCACCGCCGCAACCCGCCCCCGCCAGCGAACTCGACGACACCCAGCGCGCCGCCCTCGACAGCGTGCTGGACGTGCTCAACCACGAGCCGTCGCGCATCCTCTGGCAATGCGGCCGGCTCAGCGAACAGGAGCGCGACCGCGTCATGGCCCTGGCCAGACGCAGCGGCGTGGCACTGGCCGACAGCATCATCGCGCCGGGCAGCGTGAGCGCCTATCAGGACCAGGAACCGGTGCTCAACTACCTTGGCCCGCTGTCGATGTACGGCTTCAGCCGGCGCATCCACGCCTTCCTCGAACAGCCGGACGCCGACGAAGGCAAACCCTGGCTGTTCTTCCTCAAGAGCAAGATCGACCAGTCGGCCACGCCCTACTCCGAAGGCCGGCTCAAGCGCCTGTTCCACATCGTCCAGATCAACCGCCGCCGCGAGCACATTTCGCCTTTCACCGAAGTCGCGCTGGAACTGCCGCTGGCGACGGTACTGGACTACCTTGAGCCGCGCCTGAATGTGCCGCCGCCCTTATTGCAGGCGCGCCGCGAGCGCTTGCAGCGGTTGCAGCGCACCCGCGAGGCGCTGCCGAGCGATCAGGTCGAAACCCTGCCGATGACGCCGAACTTCTTCTTCCATCGGCTCGGCCTGCTGCTGGGCGAAATGATCGAGCGCGACGGCTACCGCTACACCGGCGTCTACGACGTCGGCCGTTGCAGCATCTCGGCCATGCGCAACCTGCCGCGCACCGACGCCGGGTTCTCCGGCTGGTATGGCCGCGCGCTGATGGGCGACGCATTGATGTCGCTGCCCTACATCGCCCTGAACAACAGCCGGCATGTGCTGGCGTTCATCGGCGACGGCGCCCGCGCGTTGGTGCCGGACATTGAACAGCGCCTGGCCATGTGCCTGGCCAGCACCGCCGACGCCGCGCAGCGCAACGTCACCGTGCTGTACCTCTCCAATGGCGTGCTGTCGATGATTCAGACCTACCTGGACAAGCGCTACGCCTGCCACGGCGCGGCGCAGGTCAACGTGCCGCTGAACGGCGGGCCGGTCTGGGAAGAACAGCCCTTCGGCCCGATCAGCATCTGCCGCGCGCGCCTGCTCGCGTTCTGCCCCGACACCCTGCGCCAGGCCATCACCGCGCCGGGCCGCCTCAACTTCTTCGACGTCTGGCTGGGCCACAACTCGGAGGGCGACGGCTTGAGCCTCGTCTCCGAAACGGCCTGGAGCCGCCTCAACGCAGAGAGCCACTGATGAAATTCGGATTCATTGCCCACCCCACCTCCACCGGCCTGCTGCATCAGGTCAAGCTGGTCGACCTGCTCGACCGCACGCTGGAAGAACAGGCCTGGGGTTACGACAGCGCCCGCTGGCGCCAGCGCAACCTCGTGCCCTTCGTCGATTTCGGCCGCATCGTCAGCGCGTGCGGCGCCGAGTGTTCCGGCATCCTGCAGTTCATGCCGCTGACCGCCGAGCAGATGCTGCGCCAGCCCCGAGCCATTGCCGAGCGCGTGCTGCAAGGGGTCAATTCACTCAAGGCCGAAGGCGCCGAGTTGGTCGGCCTGGGCGGCTTCACCGCGATCGTCGGCAACCGCGGCCTGGCGACCATGGAACAGGCCGACGTGGCCGTGACCACCGGCAATTCGCTGACCGCCTACGCCGCCTACATCAACCTGCTGGACAGCCTCACGCTGCTTGGCGTCGCGCCGGAAAACGCCGAGGTGGCCGTGCTCGGCTACCCCGGCTCGATTGCCCTGGCGGTGGCGCGCCTGCTCGTCGGCCATGGTTGCCGGCTGCGCCTGATACACCGCGGCAACCCGCGCCAGGCCGAGGCGCAGCTCGAATACCTGCCGGCGCAATACCACGCGCAGGTCAGCCTGCACGACAGCATCGAAGACTGCTACGCCAGCGTGCGCTTCTTCGTCGCCGCCACCTCCAGCGGCGGCCTGATCGACCCGCGTCGGTTGCTGCCCGGCTCGGTGGTGATCGACGCCGCGCTGCCCAAGGACGTGATGGACGTCGCGCACACCCGCCGCGACATCCTGCTGGTGGACGGCGGCCTGGTTTCGGCCAGCCCGGCGGTGCACCTGGGCATGCGCACCATGGGCCTGGAACCCAAGCGCAGCATGAACGGCTGCCTGGCCGAAACCATGATCCTGGCGCTGGAAGGCCGTGCGGAAGCGTTCTCCATCGGCCGCGAATTGCCGGCGGACAAGGTGCTGGAAATCGGCGCCATCGCCGCCCGCCACGGCTTCACGCCCTCGCCCATGGCCAGCGACGGAGAAGCCCTCGCAGACGATGATTTCGGCCGCCTGCGCCGCCATCACCACGGCCAGCGTCCGGTCCGCGCCAGCGACGCCAAGGACGACCCGATGAACCTGCGCCGCGAGGTGCTCAACAGCTTCGGCGAGCACATCAACCCGGTGCTGCGTGAGTTCTACCAGTTCAACCATATCGAGCGGGTGTTCAGCCACGGCGAAGGCTGCTGGCTGACCGACCTGGATGGCCGCCGCTACCTGGACTTCGTCGCGGGCTACGGCTGCCTCAACACCGGCCACAACCACCCGGCCATCAGCGCCGCACTGCAACGCTATTTGCAGCAACAGTTCCCGACGTTCATCCAGTACCTTTCCGCGCCCCTGCACGCCAGCCTGCTGGCCAAGTGTCTGGCCGACCTGGCGCCGGGCGGCCTGTCGCGGGTGTTCTTCAGCAACTCCGGCACCGAAGCGGTGGAAGCGGCGCTCAAACTGGCCCTCGCCGCCAGTGACAAACACACCGTGCTGTACTGCGACAACGGCTACCACGGCAAGACCCTCGGCGCGCTCTCGGTGACGGGCCGGGCCAAACACCGCAAGCCGTTCGAGCCGCTGCTGCCGCGCTGTGACAGCCTGCCCTTCGGCGACCTAGACGCCCTGCGCACGCGCCTGGCCAAAGGCGATGTAGCGGCCCTGATCATCGAGCCGATCCAGGGCGAAGGCGGTGTGATCCTGCCGCCTGACGGTTATCTCGCCGGCGTGCGGGCACTGTGCGACGAGTACGGCTGCCTGTGGATCCTCGACGAGATCCAGACCGGGCTGGGCCGCACCGGCAAACGCTTCGCCTGTGAATGGGACGGCGTCGCGCCCGACATCATGGTGCTGTCCAAATCACTGTCCGGCGGCCTGGTGCCGATCGGCGCGACCCTCTCCCGCGAGGCGGTCTGGCAGCGCGCCTATGGCGACATCGACACCTTCGCCCTGCACACCTCGACCTTCGGCGGCGGCAACTTCGCCGCGGCGGCGGCACTGGCGGCGCTGGACGTGCTGGAACAGGACGGCCTGATGGCCAATGCCGCCGAGGTCGGCGCGCACCTGCAACAGGGCTTGCTGCACATCGCCGAGCGCTACCCGTTCATCAAGGCCGTACGGGGTCGTGGCCTGATGCTCGCCATTGAGTTCCAGAACAGCATGGCCGGCGGCATCGAGGCGCTGGTGCGAGAAATGGCCGGGCGCATTCCGGGCCAGGCGGCGGCTACCTACCGCATGCTCTCGGGCACCGCGCGGCGGCATCTGGAAGCGGCGATGGAAGAGCTGGAACAGAGCCTGGAAGACATGTTCGTGCTGCGCCTGATGACCAAGCTTTCCGAGGAGCACGGCATCCTCACCTTCGTCACCGCCAACAACAACCGGGTGATGCGCATCCAGCCGCCGCTGGTGCTGAGTGTCGACGAGGCGGACCGGTTCCTTGGCGCGTTTGCTGCGGTTTGTGAGGACCTGGCCACGTTCGAATCCTGAGCAGGTTCATCGCTGTGGTTCGGGGCGCCGAACCACAGCGACAGGGCCCCAGCAGATCTCATAGCTTTTCCGCGCTTTGCCATACGAATCCCCGGCCTACCCCGATTGCAACTTTTCCTGTCACATTTGAAAATAATTCCAGTTCGTATCTACTGAATGGAAGAAAGCGATATGACCTTACCGCCGCTGGTCGAACCCGGTGCCGAGCTTACGCGCGAGGAAGTGAACCGCTACAGCCGTCACCTGCTTATCCCCAACCTGGGCGTCATCGGACAACGCCGCCTGAAGAACGCCAAGGTGCTGGTCATCGGCGCCGGTGGCCTCGGCTCGCCGACCCTGCTGTACCTCGCCGCCGCCGGCATCGGCACCCTCGGCGTGATCGATTTCGATCGGGTCGATGAGTCCAACCTACAACGCCAGGTGATCCACACCGTCGACAGCGTGGGCGAGCTCAAGGTGGAAAGTGCCCGCCAGGCCATCGCCCGCCTCAACCCGCTGGTCAAGGTGATCACCCACAGCGACCGTCTCGAACCGGACATGGCGGTCGAGCTGTTCTCGCGCTATGACCTGATCCTCGACGGCACCGACAACTTCGCCACCCGTTACCTGGTCAACGACGCCTGCATCCTCGCGGACAAGCCCTACGTGTGGGGCTCGATCTTCCGCTTCGAAGGCCAGGCCTCGGTGTTCTGGGAGAACGCCCCGGACGGTCGCGGCCTCAATTACCGCGACCTCTACCCGGAGCCGCCGCCACCGGAACTGGCGCCTTCCTGCTCCGAAGGCGGCGTGCTCGGTGTGTTGTGCGCCGCCATCGCCTCGATCATGTCCACCGAGGCGATCAAGCTGCTGACCGGCATCGGCGACCCGCTGCTCGGCCGCCTGATGGTCTACGACGCCCTGGAAATGAGTTACCGCGAACTGCCGATCCGCCGCCTGCGCAACCGCCAGCCGGTCACCGCGCTGTCCGACTACCAGGCATTCTGCGGCCTCAACCGGCCAGCGGCCGCGAACGACAGCGGCGTGCCGCTGATCAGCGCGCTCCAGCTCAAGTCGCTCAAGGATGGCGGCACGGCCCCGGTGATCATCGATGTGCGCGAGCAAACCGAGTGGGACATCGTGCGCATCGACGGCGCCCTGCTGATGCCCAAGTCCGCCGACGTCGCCAGCCAGATCGTCGCGCGTTTCGGCCACGACACCGAGCTGGTTATCGCCTGCAAGTCGGGCATGCGTTCCCAGGCCGTCTCCAGCGACCTGCGCAAGCTGGGCCTGGACAAGGTGCGCAACCTCGAAGGCGGCGTGCTGGCCTGGGTTCGTGACGTCGATCCGGCGCTGCCGACCTACTGAGGTGCCAGGCATGCCATTGCGCATCACCCGTGCGGCGCTCGAGCAGATCCAGCGCCAGGCGGCCAGGGAGCACCCGATCGAGGCCTGCGGCCTGATCACCGCGCCCTGCGAGGCAACGGTCGCGGCGCGGGTGATCCCGATGCGCAACCACGCCGCGTCGGAGGTCTGGTTCAGCTTCGACCCCCGCGAGCAATTGCGGGTGTGGAGCGAACTGGACGAGCGCGACGAGGAATGCCGGGTGCTCTATCACTCGCACACCGCCAGCGAAGCCTGGCCCAGCCGCGAGGACATCGCCCACGCCCAGGACCCCGCGTTGCACTACTTGATCCTGTCCACCTGGCCCGGCGCCAGGCACCGGGTCCGCAGCTTCCGGATCGTCGAAGGCCGGGTATTCGAAGAGCAACTGTCCATTCAGGAATGAACAGGGCCGCCATTGACCGGCGGCCAGGACACCCCCTCAAAGGAGAATCACATGTCGGTTTCAGTCATGGTTCCAACCCTGCTGCGTCCCCTCACCGACGGGCAGAAAAAAGTCGAGGCCCAGGGCGAAACGGTTCGCCACATCATCGACAACCTCGACAGCCGCTACCCCGGGATCAAGGCGCGCCTGGTGCACGCGGACGAGGTGCACCGCTTCGTCAATATCTACGTCAACGACGATGACATCCGTTTTGCCGAAGGCCTGGCCACCGCCATTGCGCCGGGCGACAAGCTGACCGTACTGCCCGCCGTCGCTGGCGGCTGAACCGCGACGGCCTTTTCGCGGACTGACCCGCGAAAAGGCCCGCACCGAAACCCCGGCATTCCGACCGATCGCCCCACGCCAAGGTGCCCCACCATGCCCCGTATCCTGGATGACGCCAGACTCACCTGGCGCAGCGGCCCCTGCCTGCCCGCCTGGCAGACCTTGAGCGCAGCCCTGCAGCGCCAGGGTGAATGCCTCGGTGTGCAGCATGCCGAGAGCGACCCCGAAGGCCCGTCCCTGCACTTGCTGCACCCCGACTTACATCCGCTCCAGACCCGCTTCGCCGGCTTGCCGGCCCTGCCGCTGGAGTTGTCTACCGAATTCACGATCCAGGCCGCCTGCGGCCTCATGTCGGTGCACGGCCGCGCCAGTGGCAGGCCCCAGGCCCTGGGCGTGAACTACCTCGCCACCCTCAATGCCGCGCTCGCCTGGCAAGGCAGCCTGGCCGCGGCGGTCGGCCAGTTGCGCGGTGGCGACTTCGCCAACGTCTCGCTGCAACCGGCCGCCGGCGCCCTGTTGAGCATCGGCCAATACCTGGCCGGCGCCACCGCACCGGAAGACGCCGAACGGCTGCTGCCCGGCGCTGATGACGCCTTGGCCCGGCCGCCATTCGTCTCCGCTGACGGCGTGCTGTTCGAACTGGAAACGCTCGACAGTCAGCCATGGCGGCGCTTCTGGAATGCCCTGGAAGTAAGCGACGCCATCGCCGGCAAGGCCTGGCAGCGCTTCCTGTTGCGCTACGCCCGCGCCGTCGCGCCGATGCCGGCCGAATGCCTGGATGCCCTGGCCGGCTTGCCGCTGGCGCGAATCCAGGCCATCGCCCTGGAAACGGGTGTGGCGCTGGTGCCGGTGCGCGGTCTGATTCAACGTCGCGCCGACAGCGACTACGCGGCAAGCGCCGCCAGCCCCTGGCAACTGCAGCGCGGCAAGGCCGGCATGCCCGCCCGGCGCGCGGTCCCCGGGCGCCTGCCGCTGCAAGGCATTCGCGTGCTCGAATCCTGCCGCCGCATCCAGGGTCCGCTGGCCGGGCACCTGCTGTCGTTGCTCGGCGCCGACGTGATCCGCCTCGAACCGCCGGGCGGTGACCCGCTGCGCGACATGCCGCCGTGCGCCGAAGGCTGCTCGGTGCGCTTCGATGCGCTCAACCACCTGAAAGACGTACGCGAGGTGGACATCAAGTCCGCCGCCGGTCGCGCGCAGATCCACGCGCTGTGCCAGGACGCCGACGTGTTCCTGCACAACTGGGCACCCGGCAAAGCCGCCGAACTGCACCTGGACGCCGCCGACCTGCACGCCACCCAGCCGTCGCTGATCCACGCCTACGCCGGCGGCTGGGGCGAGGCGGCGATCGATGCGCCCGGCACCGACTTCACCGTGCAAGCCTGGTCTGGCGTGGCGGCCCGCATCGCCTCCGCGTCAGGCACCCGCGGCGGCACCTTGTTCACCGCGCTCGATGTGCTCGGCGGCGTCATCAGTGCCCAAGGCATCTGCGCCGCCCTGCTCGACCGCGAGCTGCATGGCCGCGGCGCACAGTTGCACAGCTCGCTGCTCGGCGCCGCCGACCTGCTGCTCGACAGTCAGTGCGGCCTGCCTTCACCGACCTTGCTGCAAGGGCTGTTCAGCACCGCCGACGGCTTGCTAGCCCTCGACTGCCAGACCCGTCAGCAGCACCAGGCCCTGGCCCGCTTACTCGGCGGCGACGCCGACCCGCGCCGCCTGCAGACACAACTGGCCGAGCACGGCAGCGAACACTGGATGGACGCCTGCCTGCAGGCCGGCGTTCCCGCCAGCGTCGCCCATGAAGACCTCACCCTGCTCGCCGCCGATCCGCGCCTGGCCCCGAGCCTCACCCAACGCGCCTACCGCTCTGTTCAATCACCGTGGAGTTTCCTATGAATACTGCCGGAATCGTTGACCTGGTCCCCCTGCACACCCGCCGCCGCTGGAGCGAAGACGGCAGCTACCCCAACCAGGATGTGTTCAGCCTGTTTCGCCAACGCGCCGCGCAATCGCCGGACAAAGCCGCGGTGCTATCGCCGGACGGCAACATCAGCTATGCGCAACTGCTCGACGCCGCCCTGCGCATGGCCGCCAGCCTGCGCCAGGCGGGAATCGTCGCCGGCGACGTGGTCGCCTATCAGTTGAGCAACCACTGGCGCTGCTGCGCCGTCGACCTCGCCGTGGCCGCGCTGGGCGCTGTCGTCGCGCCGTTCCCGCCGGGACGCGGCAAGCTCGATATCCAGTCGCTGGTACGCCGTTGCGACGCCCGCGCGGTGATCGTGCCGCAGGAATATGCCGGCATCGACCTCTGTGAAGTGATCGAATCGCTGCGCCCGACCCTGCTCTCGCTGCGCATCCTGATTGTCGATGGCGAGCCCCGCGCGGGCTGGTCGACCCTCGACGCGCTGCTCGACGCCGCGCCGATCGACAGCGCCAGCCTGCCCAAGGTCTGCCCCAACTCACCGGTGCGCCTGCTGGTGTCGTCCGGCACCGAGTCCGAACCCAAGCTCGTCGCCTATTCGCACAATGCGCTGGTCGGTGGCCGTGGCCGCTTCCTGCAACGCATCAGTGACGACGGCGCCGAATTCCGTGGCCTTTACCTCGTGCCGCTGGGCTCGTCGTTCGGCTCCACCGCCACCTTCGGCGTGCTCTGCTGGCTCGGCGGATCGCTGGTGGTGCTGCCGCGGTTCGACGTCGGCGAGGCGATCAAGGCCATCGAGCAATTGCGCCCGACGTTCATCCTCGGCGTGCCCACCATGCTCCAGCGCATCGCCGCCGAGCCGGCCCTGGCCGATATCGACAAGTCGAGCCTGCGCGGCCTGATCTGCGGCGGCTCGCTGATCGACGAGGCCACCGTGCTGCGCTGCACCGAACACTTCGGTTGCGGCTTCATCAGCCTGTACGGCTCGGCCGACGGCGTGAACTGCCACAACACCCTCGACGACCCGATCGACGTGGTGCTGGGCAGCGTCGGCAAACCCAACCCGGCGGTGTGCGAGATCCGCATCATCGATGACCTGGGCCGGGAACTGCCCCACGGCGATGTCGGTGAAATCACCGCGCGCGGGCCGCTGAGCCCGATGCAGTACGTCAACGCGCCGGAACTGGACGAACGCTACCGCGACGCCGAAGGCTGGGTGAAGACCGGCGACCTGGGCTTTATCGACCAGCAGGGCTACCTGGTGCTGGCCGGGCGCAAGAAGGACATCATCATCCGCGGCGGCGCCAACATCAGCCCAGTGCAGATCGAGGGCCTGGTGATGGCCCACCCGGATGTGGTCACCGTGGCGTGCGTTCCCGTGCCCGACGCAGACCTTGGCCAACGCGTGTGCCTGTGCGTGACGCTGCGCGAAGGGGCGGCGAAATTCGCCCTGGACGACATCACCGGCTTCCTGCGCGAGCAGGGCCTGGAGGTCAACAAGTTGCCGGAATACCTGCGCTTCTATCGGCATCTGCCGCTCACCCCGGCGGGCAAGGTCGACAAGCGTGCCCTCGCCGCGGATGCCGCCGGCCTCGGCGAACCTGTCCGGCAGGTGGGCTGAGCCATGACCACTGCATCCCCTGAAACAACACCGCTGGCGCACCGGGTACGGCACTTCGTTGAGCAGCACATCCTGCCGCGCGAGCTGGAGCTGGGCGCCTGCGACCAGGCGGCCGGCGCGCTGGCCGCCGAGCTGCAGGCCAAGGCGCAAGCCGCCGGCGTGTTCGGCAATTTCTACCCGTTCGCCCTCGGCGGCCGGGTGGTGAGCCTGGTGGAGTACCTGACGGTGGCCACCGAGGAAGGCCGCAGCGAGTTCGCGCCGGCGATTCTCGGCTGCGACGCCACCCTCGACGCCTACATGCTCGACCGCCATGCCAATCCCGAACTGCGCGAGCGCTTCCTGATGCCGCTGGTACGCGGCGAGCAGGTGCCGTGCTACGCCATGTCCGAACCCGACAGCATCGGCTCGATTCCCGCGACCATGACCAGCCGCGCCGACTGGCACGGCGATCACTGGCGCCTGAACGGCCGCAAGTGGTTCATCTGCCGCGCCGAACGGGCCGACTTCGCCACCGTGATCGCCCGTACCGGCGATGGTCCGACAGGCGAAGCGTTGTCGATGCTGATCGTCCCGACCGACAGCCCCGGCTTCCAGTTCGTCCGCCCGCTAGCCCTGCTGGGTCGCCAACAGGGCCAGGGCGAGTTGCGCTTTGACGAGGTGCGCGTTACCGCGAATCAGGTCCTCGGCACGCCCGGCCAGGGCATCGCCCTGATGCAGCGCCGCCTCGGGCTCGGCCGCCTGTTGCGCGCCGCCCACTGGCTGGGCCTGGCGCAGCGCTGCTTCGACGACCTCTGCGCCAGGGTGCATTCGCCGCGCGGTCACATGGCGCGGCTGACCGACAAGCAACTGCTGCGGGGGCGGGTCTATCAGGTGTACCGCGACATCGCCAGCGCCCGCGCCTTGCTGCAGGACGCGGCGGCCAAGTTCGACCAGGGCCAGGCCAACAGCATCGAGGTCAACCTGGCCAAGCTGGCGGCGTCGGAAGCGCTGTCCGGCGCGGTGGACTCGGCGATGCAGGTCATGGGCGCCGAAGGCCTGAGCGAGCTGTCGCCGCTGTCGGGCATCTACCGGCACGCCCGCACCACACACATCCTCGACGGCACCGACGACGCGCTCATCAGCACCCTCGGCCGCGACCTGCTGGCGGCCACGGCCCCCGGCAAGCCCTTCGACAGCCGTTGCCCGTCACTGCACCTGGACAAGGGAACGCCATGAAACGCCACGCCGCCCTCGCCGCCTTGCTGACCTGCGCCATGGGCCTGCCGATGATGGTGTTCTATGCCCTCGGCGTGCTCGGTCCGCAACTGATCGCCGACCTGCACATCGACCGCGAACACCTCGGCTGGCTGACCACCAGCGCCTTCGGCCTGGCGGCCTTGCTGTCGCCCTGGGCCGGCGCGCTGGTGCAGCGCATCGGCTCGCGCAGCGGGCTGCTGGCGCTGTTTCTGCTGGTGGCGCTGTCGTTCAGCCTGATGGCGGTGCTGCCCGGCTTCACCGGGGTGGTCATCGCCCTGTTGTTCTGCGGTGTGGCGCAGGCGCTGGCCAACCCGGCCACCAACCAGGCCATCGCGCAGACCAGGGATGCGCCGCGCGCGGCACTGGTCGGGCTGAAGCAGGCGGGGGTGCAATTGTCCGCGCTGATCGCCGGGTTGGTCTTGCCGGTGTTGAGCACCGCGATCGGCTGGCGCCTGGCGCTGGCCTG
>NZ_JANLOA010000086.1:0-57053 GCF_025466035.1 Pseudomonas sp. 20P_3.2_Bac5
GGTGGCCTGGCCGGCGACCCTGCTCAAGGGCCGGCCACGGCAGCGCGCCGATCTGTGCTGGAGCCAGCGCAGTGCGTCCAGTCCCGAATTGTGGCTGGTAATCGTCGATGCGTCGGCCTCGACCCGCCGTTATCAGGCGTTGAGCCGGGCCAAGGGGCTGCTGGCGAGCTTTTTCGACCAGGCCTACCGCGCCCGCGCCCGCCTGGCCTTGCTCACGGCCAGCGGCACTTCGCCGCGCTGGCAACGCCATGGGTTGAAAGCCTCCGCGGCGTTGCAGCCATGGCTGGCCGAGCTGGGGGCGGGGGGCGGCACACCGCTGCTGGCGGCGTTGCAGGAAGCGCGGCAATGGTTAGTGCGGCGGCAGAAGCAATTCCCTGGCGAGCAACAGCGCTGCCTGCTGCTGACCGATGGTCGCCTGAGTAAAAGCGCCGCGTTGGCGCCACTACCGTGCGCCAGCGTATTGATTGATATGGAGAGCGGGCCGGTGCGCCTGGGCCGCGCACGACAACTCGCTGAGCAACTTCAGGCTGACTATTGGCATATGGATCAATTGGATAGCGCTGCCTGCGGCGCGTTGTCGCAGCGACAATAAAGTACAACTTCGCGACCAACAAAAAGTGCACCCGAAGGTGCACTTTTTTATTGGCCTGAAAAACCCGGAAGTTACTTCGGCATGGTCCAGGGCTGCAGGTCGTAGCCTTTCAGGCGCAACTCGGCGCGTACTTCTTCGAGCAGGTGCGCCCACTGCGCCGGGTCGGAGTAAGTGCTGCTGGACACTTGTTTGCTGCCAATCCGGGTGCTGGTCCGGTCGATCACTGCCAGGCTTAGCTCACCGGTACCGTTTGGCGCGTCCCAGGCTACACACTGGAAGGGTTCGAAGGCGTGGTCGGCAATCAGCAGTGCTTCGTTGACACGCAGCGGAGCGTTCATGGGTTCGGTCTCTCTATGGTCCCAAACATCAAAATGAAAGTTGCCGGCGGTTGTTCGCGGCGGCAGGTTACTTGTACTGATGTCCGAAGTAACAGGTGAAGTCACACCGTTCGCGAAAATTTTTTATTCGCGCTTCGCACATTGTTTTTTTCCTGGCGCTTGAGACGTTGAAATAACAGGAAAATTCCCGAGGGTGAAAAATAACGCCAGTGCTCGACGGACAGACGGTAGTGGGCCAACAGTCGTTCATTGCTACTGTTACAAACGGGTCTGCCAAGATGCTGTTTCTACTCACTTTTCCAATAATTGGCGTCAAGGAACGGTCATGCTCGAACCCGCACAGAACCGTCGTTTGCTGGTGGTCGATCCTTGCGATGATTGCCATCGCCTGTTGCCCGGATTACGCAGTGTTGGCTGGGATGTTCATAGCTGCACGTTGAGCAGTGCCCTGGAGCATCCCTGTGATGTCGGGCTCCTGCGTTTGCAGGCGTCGCACCTGCAGCACCCCGAGGCGGTCAAGGACCTGATCGGGCGCAGCGGCGCCGAGTGGATCGCCGTGCTCAGCCCTCAGGAACTGCGGGCGCAGAAGATCGGCGACTTCGTCTGTGAGTGGTTCTTCGATTTCCATACCCTGCCGTTCGATGTGTCCCGGGTCCAGGTGACGCTGGGGCGGGCGTTTGGCATGGCGCGCTTGCGGGGCAAGGGCCCGGCACCGGTCGATGAGCCGGAGCACGAGCTGCTCGGTGATAGCCGACCGATCCGTGATCTGCGCAAGCTGCTGGGCAAACTGGCGCCCACCGAGTCTCCGGTGCTGATCCGCGGCGAAAGCGGGACCGGCAAGGAATTGGTGGCGCGCACCCTGCACCGCCAGTCGCAGCGCCACGACAAGCCATTCGTGGCGATCAATTGCGGGGCGATTCCCGAACACTTGATCCAGTCCGAACTGTTCGGCCATGAGAAGGGTGCCTTCACCGGCGCGCACCAGCGCAAGGTCGGGCGGATCGAGGCGGCCCATGGCGGCACCTTGTTCCTCGATGAAATCGGCGACCTGCCGCTGGAGTTGCAGGCCAACCTGTTGCGGTTTCTCCAGGAAAAGCACATCGAGCGGGTGGGCGGCAGCCAGCCGATTGCCGTGGATGTGCGGGTACTGGCGGCGACCCACGTCGACCTGGAGAGCGCCATTGTCAGTGGACGGTTCCGTGAAGACCTGTATTACCGGCTCAATGTGTTGCAGGTGGTGACCGCGCCGTTGCGTGATCGTCACGGTGACCTGTCGATGCTGGCCAGCCACTTCTCGCGTTTCTACAGCCAGGAAACCGGACGCCGTCCGCGCACCTTCAGCGAGGACGCCCTCGGTGCCATGGGCAAGCACGACTGGCCGGGCAATGTCCGTGAACTGGCCAACCGTGTGCGCCGTGGCCTGGTGCTGGCTGAGGGGCGGCAGATCGAGCCCCGCGACCTTGGCCTGCAAGAACAGACCGCAATGCTCGCGCCTATCGGCACGCTGGAGGACTACAAGCACCAGGCGGAACGCCAGGCCCTGTGCGATGTGCTCAACCGGCACAGCGACAACCTGAGCATCGCGGCGAAGGTGCTGGGGGTTTCGCGGCCGACCTTCTACCGTTTGTTGCATAAGCATCAGATTCGCTGAGGCCATTCCCTGCCAGAAACCAGAAAGCCCGTGACTGCAACAGCAGCCACGGGCTTTTGTGTGTGAAACCGATCAGAAGTAGTACGGGAATTTCAGGCTGAAGGTGAAGTCCGGCGCATCGTCGGTAAGGCCGATGGACAGGTTCGGCACGATGGTCAGCTTGTCGGTGGCGGCCAGGGTCATGCCGACGTTGAAGTAGGCGGCGTTGGCGTCGCTGCCGGTGACGGTGGCCCAGTCGCCGCCGTCTTCCTTGGTCTTGGAGCGCCGCACGATCAGGTCGGAGACGGAGAACGACATACTCATCTTCTCGTTCAGGGCGAAGGCGACACCGGCGCCGAGTTGGAAGCTGTCACCCAGTTTGACCTTGCCCGGTATTTTCTGGTTTTCGGTCGAGCTGATGTCGCTGAACGAGTCCTCGAGGTTGTGGGTGTACGACAGGCTGCCGAACAGCACTGCCGGGTCGAAGGTCTTGACCAGCGAGATACCGGGGCTGATGGACCAGACGCCGTTGCCGGTCGGCAGGCTTTCCGGGTATTGCAGGCTGCTGTTTTGCGGATCGGTACGGAACTTGATGCCGAACGGGTCCTTGCCGGTGGGCGCCTTGACCCGCAGGGTGAACACCGCGTCCGGGGCGTAATCCGACTCGTCCATGAATTTGTAGGCAACGCCGACGTTGACGTCGCCAATGGTCGGGTCGCGGGTAACGGTGCGTTCGGAAAGCGCGGTGCCGGCACCGCCGGGTTGGTTGGGCGTGCCGCTGGCACCTCCGGACTGGAAGGTCGACTCGCGGTAGACCACCGGCACGTTGACGTCGAACTGCCAGCGCTGGTTGAGGTTGTAGCGCCCGGTCAGGTCAAGGGTCCAGGTGTCGGATTTGATCCGGTCGAGGTTGATGTTGCCGAGGAAGATCGAGTCCAGCGCCAGGAAGCCGTTGAGCAGCAGTTGCTTGGTGTCGTACCGGGCATAGGTGATGCCGGTCTCGACACTGAACTTGCCGCCGCCGAAGAAGCCGCTCGCTTCGTCGTACAGGTTGGTGACGCTCTGTGCCGGGGCCGAGTCGTCTTTCAGCGATTCGCCGTAGGAAGCACCGCTACCCGATGCCGCGACCGCCTGGCCTTGCCCGGAAGGCTGGCTTGGCTTGGTTGCAGGGGAACGCACGAGGCGTTTGGGGGCTGGGGTTGCGGGTTGGTCTTCGACCTGGCGGACCCGCTGTTCGAGGACCATCAAGGCTTGTTGCTGCTGTTCATAACGTTGTTTGAGGGCTTGCAACTCCTGTTTCAGCGCCTCCACCTGCGGGTCCTGTGCCGCGAAAAGCATCGTTGAAGGAACCAGGGTGCTCAGACAGACGACTGCATTGAATGAAAACTTCCGGTGCATAGGTTAGCCATCCTTTCCAACTGCGCAATAAGTTGAAACAGAGCGTAGATCAATATCCGGAGATACGAAGGCCCTTCAACTGGTCCAGATTGCAGTTCAGCGCGCCTGCCGTGGGCATGTTGTCGCGCAGTACCACATTGAGCTGAGTGATGTTGCTGACGGCGTTGCTGCCGCCGAGCAGGGTGGTGGCCTGCATCAGCCCGCCATCGGCGAGCCGCTGGAGGCTGGCGCCCTGATTGTTGGCGGCCTGGATGCTCATCTGGATACCGGCGGAGGTCGAGGCGACGCTTAGGGTGCCGGCGTTGTTGCTGGCGCTGATGGTGGCGCCGCTGGCAAGGGCCTGGCCTTGCTGGGCGGCCATTTGCGGTGCCTGGCTGGCCTCGCTGACATTGACCTGGAAGTTGTTGGAGGTGGTGTTGCCGTCGCCGGCAGAGCGGTTCACCTGGATCACGCCCTGGCCGCTGCCCAGACCAGCGCCACCGGTGACGGTGCCAGTGCCTTGAGCGGTGGAGGTGCCCGTGCCGTTTTCACCGGTCAGGGAGACATAGAATTGCGGCTTGAAGGTCGACTGCTGCACCTGCAGCGAGGCCGTCGCGCCGATGCGGTCGCCATTGGCGTTTTGCCAGGTGCTGTTCATGACCACCCCGAAACTGATGATGCGCCCTGGCATCACGTAGCGTCCGCGTAGTTGAGACAGTTCCTGATCCTTGACTTCGATGGGTTTGAACGCCTGCGCCTGGGCAGGAAGGCTGGCCGCGAGACACGCGGCGATCAGCCAGCTTGAAGTCTTCATCGGGTGCTCCCGGAGCTCCATGCTCGCTTGTTGTTAGAAGAAGTCGCTCTGGATGAATCCAAATTCCATCAATTGCGCATCGTCGATGGGCTGGAAGTTGTTGACGCGGTTCTTGGCGGTCAGCGGGTCCGGCGGGTTGAGCAGGGCGTTGGCCTTGTCGTAGCCGGGGCCGATGACGGCGAAGATGATGCCGTTCCAGCCTTTGACGAAGTCATCGAACTTGTAGCGTTTGTGGCCCAGTACCGGGTCGCCGACGTAGGCCCAGTCCTTGTCGGTGCGTTGCAGCACGACGAAGTGTTTGTAGCCACGGATATCCATCAGCACCACGACCGGAATGCTCACGTCATGCAGGCTTTCCGGCGGGATCTTGTAACCCCGGGCACGCATGCCGAGGCTTTCCACGTAGCGTTTCATGTCGAGCATCGAGAAGCCCTGGACGCGGACGATGTCCTGATCGGAGTGGGCGAGCATGCCTTCGATGATGTGGCTTTCATCCACGTCCAGCCAGTAGGCCTGTTTGAGGATGGTGCCCAGTGCGGCGGCGCCGCAACTGAAGTCGGTCTTTTGTTGAACCAGGTTGGCGAAGCGGCGTTCACGGATGCTCTGTACTGGCTTGTAGATCGTGACTCCGCCTGGCAGGGCGGCGACCGCCATCTGCGCGGCGTGGACCGTGCCGATCTGACCACTCAGGACAACCAGCAGCATCAGCAGTAGCGCACGCATGATCTTCCCCATCCTGTGGTGAATTAGGAAAGGGGCCCCGAAGGGCCCCGATCAAGGCTGTTACATGCCAGTGCAGGCACGGCAGCCGGCGGCGATGGACAGCGAGTTGCTTTGTTGGTTGCCCGAGCCTGCCGAGACGTTGGCCCCGACGTTGCCCGACACGCCGTTCAGCGAGTTGGTCAGCGACGCGGTGTTGGTCACAGGGTTGACCCAGCCACTTGGGGTCAGCACTTGGTAGGAGGCTACGCCGTACAGCGCGAAGTCGCCTTCTTCGTGGAACTTAAGCGGATCTTTCTGGGTTTGGCCACCACGGTCATGGCTGTCATGACCGCCGTCTTTCTTGCTTTCTACGTAGCCAACGCCGTTGCCTTCGTACTGGCCGTAGGCAGCAAAGGCGGAGTAGAGGGTTTTGGTGTCGTAGGTACGGTCGGCTTCGTTGGTCACTTTCAGACCAGTGGTGTTCTGGTTGGCAGCGGCGCTGGCTGCGGCGACGCGGCCGCCGGACACGGCGATGGCCAGGTTGTTTTTCTGTTGGTTGAAGTCGCCGGCGGTGACGTTTACCCCAATGTTGCCGGAGCTGCCGTTGGCCGAGCTGTTGAGGGTCGCGGTGTTGCGGGTGGAGTAGTTCTTGACCGTGTTGCCGACGTTGTTCTGGGTTGCGCTGGAGACGGCGAGCGCGCTGCCGAAGATGAAGCTTTCGTCGGCGGTGGCGATTGCAGCGACGTTGTCTTGTTGGTTGCCGTCACCGGCTGCGGTGTTGGCGCCCAGGTTGCCCTGCGAGCCATTGGCCGAACTGTCCATCTTGGCGTCGTTGCGGGTGGCTTCGTTTTTGACCCAGTTGCCGCTGTTGTTTTGAGTATCGATCACCGTGGCGGCGGAGCCAGCGTTGATCAGCAGGGACAGCAGAAGGGTCTGGGTGCTGTCGTGATCGTCGTGGCCGCGACCACCGCCATGGTCGTCGTTACGTCCGCCTGCTTGTGCAGCAACTGCCATGACCGCTGCGAGTGCGAATACCAGAGGCTTGAGTGCCATTGTGGGTTTCATGGTGTTTCTCCGCATTAATTATGATTGTTAAGTGTTGTGTTGCCTTATCGGGTCAGTCAGCGACCCGTACGCTCAGGGTGTTGGCCATTCGGTTTCCCACCCCTGCGCTCTGATTCAACTGAACCACGCCACGACTGCCGGTGAATGCCTGGTCGCTGGTGCTGACCTGGCGACTGCCGGGTGTGTGGTCGGTTGAGTCGGAGCTGTTGGACAGCGCCACGTTCTGCTGGAGCAGGACGCTGTCATCGATGCTTTGCGGTACGGCGCTGATGCCGATGCGTACCGCGTTGGCTTGTTGCGTACCGGCACCGGCGGACTGGTTGATGCCCAGGATGCCGTTGCCGTTACTGAAGGAAGTGCCGCCGATACTGGCGTTGGCATCGATGGCGCGGCTGGCGGCCGTATCGATGCTCTGGGTGATCCGGGTGGTGGCCTGGGCCTCGTGGCCGATGGCGATGGCCCGGCTGTTGTTCTGTTGTTGCTGGTCGCCGGCAGCCTGGTTGATCGAAAGATTGCCCTTGTAACCTTGGGCGCTGCTGTCGATCCGGGCGTTGTCCTCGACGGGCGAGGCAGCCAGTGCGGTGCCGCTGCAGAACAAGGCGATAAACAGGAGGGAGGCTTTCATCTCACTTGCCTCCGGTCAGGATCTGCAGCGGGGCGAGGCCGCGCTGGATACCCGAGTTGACCGAGTTGGAGATGCTACCGCCCGCGCCGCCACCGCCGCCGCCCGTGGCATTGCCAAGGCCCGGCAGGGTGCTGGGCACCGCGTTGATTCCACGCACACCACCCGAGGCAGCGTCAGGGACCAACAAACGGTTGATCGTGGCGCCACTGGCGACGCTGGCAAAGTCACCGTCGCTCAGTTCGTTGTTGGTCTGGGAGACGATGCGATTGGAGGCGTTGGTGTTGACGGTGGTGGGGCTCGGATCCGGATGGTCGTTGCGAATGGCCGGGCGGGTCTTGACGTCACGGGTCAGGACGACCACACCGTTGCCACCCGCCTGGACCTGGGCGGCGAGAAGGGAAGCGCTGAGTGCGCATCCGATGACCATAAGGCGAAGCAGCTTATTGTTGTGATTCCCCACGGCGGCGGTTCCTTCTTTCTATGCGCTGGCCCTTCAGCGTTGCGAGAGAGAGAGCAGAAGCTGTGCCGCTTTTTGTTTGCCGTGTTGAATCAACGACTTGCATGAATCCGGGGAGAGCGCTTCGCGCTGCCTGTAACGCCGGTGAGACAACCTGGCGGCGGCGCGGGCGGGGCGTGGTACGGGAAGTCGATAAAGCGGGGCGGGGCGGCCACTGTATCAGTGGCGTGACAGTCGACTCGCGGATGGCGCGGCGGGCTCTGCGCCGCGGGCCGGGGTCGCGAAGGGTGTATCAGCGAGTTAACACTCGGTTGCGCAGGCTGGGGCTTTACCTTCCAGCAGGCGCTGGACCGTGGCCAGAACGATGGCGCGGCGGTGGACCCAGTCGCCTTCGATGATCATCAGCGGCTGACGATGCTGTTCCAGCCATTGCCGGCTGGCCGCGAAGAACGCCCGGCGCTCCTCCAGGTCCGGCTGGCAGCGCTGGCCGTCGCCGATCCACGGCACGCCGTCGGGGCTGAGCAGCAGGTGCAGGTCATAGTGCCGCGCCAGCAGCGCCTGCTCCAGCCAGTCGGGGCAATCGGCGAACAGCGTCTGGCTCCAGAGGATATTGCTCAGCAGGTGGGTGTCGAGAATCAGCAACTCCGGCTGACGCTGGCGGGCGGCGTCTTCCCAGGCCAACTGGCCGCGGGCAATGGCCGGGATATCGGCGTAGCAGGTGTCGCGCTGCTGCTCGTCGATAAAATGGCGGACATATTCGCCGACCAGCTCGCCACCGAAATGCGCCTGGATTTCCCCTGCCAGCCAACTCTTGCCGCTGGACTCGGGGCCTGCCAGCACCAGGACCTTCATGCCGCCACCACTGCGGGATCGCGGCGCCACTCGCGCAGCCCCTGGATCGCCATCAGCGTGAACAACGCATACAGACCCGCGGTCAGGTACAGCCCCTGATAGAGGAACAAGCCGACGCAGACCGCGTCGATCACGATCCACAAGGCCCAGCACTGCACGCGCTTCTGCGCCATCCACCCTTGCGCCACCAGGCTGAAGCCGGTGATGGTCGCGTCCAGCCAGGGCTGGGCGGCATCGGTCCAGGTACTCATGGCGCCGCCAATCAGCAGGCTGCCCAGCAGGCCGAAGAGCAACCCGAGATTGACCTGGCCGGGTGTCAGCAGGCTGACCTTGCGCGCCTCGCGCACACTGTCCGGCCGGGTCCACTGCCACCAGCCATACAGTTGCAATACGGCATACACCCCTTGCAGGAGCATTTGCGAATAGAGCCTGGCATCGAAGAACACCCAACTGTAAAGCAGCACCATGGCCAGGCCGATGGGCCAGCACCACGGATTCTGCTTGACCGTCAGCCAGACGGAGAGGGCGCCAAGTACGGCGGCGAACAGTTCGAGGCCGGACATCGGCGCTCCTTTACAGCAAGGAAAGAGGGGCGGGGATTGTACCTGTTAGGCAAGTAGCCGCCAGCCGGGTTTTCCGCTTGCACCTGATATTTCTGTCAGTTTCGCGCCGTTGCGTTTGCAGGCAGATTATTTCTGCGGCGTCGAGTTGTGGCTGTTCAGTCGTTGTTACGTCGATCCACTCATTGAAGAAAGATCCCGACGATTTCAGGAGACACGGCGATGAGAAGGCGTATTGACAGGCTTATTCCGCTATTGGCGTTACCGTTCATGCTGCAGGCGACGTTTGTTCATGCGGAAAGCTGCGAAGAAACATTGAAAGTGGTTCAGGAGCTCTATAACAACGAGGCGAGCAACTGTATGTCGCTGACGGGTGATAGATCGGTCAGGAACCCGGCATCGGACTGTTCCGGCCTGCTTGTCAGGGGCACGATGCGGCCCGAGCGGCAGGAAACACCTCAGCCTGCCGGCACCTATTACGTGTGGAATTCGAGTCCTACGGCAGTGAAGCTGGGGACCACGGCGGCCTCCTGGATGCGCTCTGACATCAAATATCAGACGCCCGGTGTCAGCCACCACAACGGCATGCTGCTGTACCCGACTCACTACACGCCAGCGGGTAAAACCCCGGTGAATATTGATTGCGCCTTCCCCATCGATGGCTATACGGATTCCCGCAACGATAATGGCTGCGGCGACAATGACAGAACGCCGAATGTGGAGAAGTCCTGCCAGCAAGAGGGCGTCAATGGTTCCAACTGGAAGGCCAGCGAGTTCGACCCGTTCGGCGGTGTAGACCCTGCAAGAAACATGTCCCTGTGCGGCTTCGATATGCGCGGGCTGAGCGACGAACAGCGCACGGATGCCTTCCAGCAGTTCATGCAGTCCAGGAAGTCAATCGAAGGCTCTGAAGGCGCATTCTTCTGGCAGACGGAAGTGCGCTTCAAGAACCCCGAGAAGGACAAAGCGCCTGTAATGGCGTTCTTCTTCAGTGAAGAAACCGGCACCAACGTCGAGGACGCCTGGAAGAATGCCGAAGAATATAAACAGGTGACGGGCGAGGAACGGCCGGTCATCAAGATCAACTTTCCGAATGACCCGAGCAGCAAGGCAACATTCTCTTGCGCGACCAAACCTGCACCTAAGCCAGAACCTGTAATCGAGCCCGATAAACCGGTCGCCGGCGGCTGGGGCACGGGGACCGATCCGAAACAATGCTCTCAATACATCGATTCGGTGAAATGGATATCGCGGTGGGACCCAGGCTTCAATAAAGAAGTCATGTCGCTCTCGGTAACGCCTACTGCGTGCGGTCGCGAGGTCGGACCGGACCAGACCGAGAAACTGATTGCCGAGATGAAACAGAAAGCGCTGGCAGAAAAAGACGGGGCGAAGTACTGGGGCGATAGAGACCAGACATTACGGCGTCAGGCGGTGTGCCATATAACCCTGGTCGAGAAAGATAAACAAGGTAACGACTTCCAGGTAAGAAACAAGGAAACATGGAACCTTGAGCCCGTCAGGCCGTATGTCTCGCACGAGCAATCACTCAGGGATGGTTGCAACTCTGTGAAAGTCGACGGAGGAGCCGGTGGCGCTGGCGGTGCTCCCGCGCAATGTCCCGACTACATCAAGTCGGTCAAATGGATGGACCGCACTTATGCGGAATATCCCGGCAAAAAGATCAAGGCACTTGAGGTCACCTACAACGACTGCGCACTTGGATTCGGACCTGACAAAACCGATGCAGTGATGGCGGAGATGAAGAGGAAAGCCTTGGCGGCCGACCCTCAAGGCGCAAAATATTGGGGTGACAAAGACATCTCGATGCGCCGCCAGAGTATTTGCCTTGCCCAGAAGTACACCAAGAAGAACCCGGTGTATCTGGAGTCGATCAGGCCGAACGAAGCCAGTCAGGAGCAAGTCAACGCAGCGGACTGCAACCACAAATGATAACGACGGCGCTCATTGATTGAGACCAGGCTTGTTTGAGCCACTTGAACTGCCGATATCCCGCGGATATCGGCAGTTTTTTCATGTTCGAATGGCTTCAGCGGACAAGCGCGCCGCCGTTTTTTGGCGACCCACCTGACATTTTTGTCAGTTTCGCAAAAGAGTGGGGTGTGGCAGTTTCCGGGCAGGCGGTCGGTAGTGGCATTCAGTCGTGTTCACGCCAAATCAATGAACGGTGTACTCATCGTTTCTGGAGGTGTGTGTCATGCGAAAGACTGTCGAGAAAATAGCCCCGTTACTATTATGTCCCCTGCTATTCGGGGTGCCCTTGGCCAATGCGGAGACCTGCGAGGAAACGCTGAAAGTTGTTCAGGAGCTGTACAACAATACTGTCGATAAATGTGGCGACGATCCGGCCTCGGACTGCTCCGGCCTGTTGATCAGAGGCACGCACCGGGCGGACCCCGCGAAGGGCCAGGCGTGGGATGTGTGGAACCCGAGCCCGAGAGCGCAGGAACTGCAGAGCGAAGCGTTTTCCTATATGCGCAAAGACATTAAATACGACAACCCTGGCATGCAGACGCAGAACGGTTATATCACCACCCCCTTTGATCTTCTCTGTCAGGGCAAGCAGGGCGGTCATCTGCAATGTGCCTTTCCGAACGATGCCTGGACCGACATGCGTACGGACAAAGGCTGTCGAGACAGCCAGCCGCGTGGCAACAGTCCGGGTTCAAAAGAGATTGAAGGCACCTGCAAGGAAATGGGCGTGAACAATGGCGCTCAGTGGCTCGCGCACTTCAATAAATATAATAACCAGACTTACCAGGACATCTATCAATGCGGTTTCGACATGAGAAAAGGCGTGAGCAGGGCCGACCGCACCACTGCCTTCAAGAATTTTCTGGATGCGCGCAAGTTGATAAACAACCGAGAATTCCAGACCCAGACAGAACTGCGACTTTCCCTCACCGAGCCCAATGAACGTGCTGTCCTGGCTTTTTTCACCAGTGATTCACGCGGCGATGCCGCTGCCCGGTTAAATCAACAGGATTACCTGAAGAAGACCGGTAACTACCGACCGATCATCAATATCAAGTTTCCACTTCATGCCAGTGACGTCGCCACCTTCTCTTGTGCTGCCAACCAGATGGCGCCTCCGGCGAATAGTGCGAGCCCGGGTTTTTGTCGCACAGGTAAACCACCGAGCCCTGGCTTCGGGCCAGGCACTGGTTCAGGACCGACCCAGACGCCCGCTCAGGCTCAGGCCAGCCAGGCGGCTGCGGCCGCTGCTGCCGCCGCGCTTGCCGATGCGAACCTGGCCGAGTCGAAGTACTGCACGCCTTACTTCACCAAGAGCGAGTGGATTTCCCGCGATGATCCGGTGTTCGGGCCTAACACGCTGTCGCTTTCGCTGACCACCAACCCCACTTGCTCCATTAAAAAACTCAATGAAGTTGGTTGGGAACGCATGTATGCCGAATTGTATGAAAAACACAAAAATGATCCGCAATGGAAGCAGTACGCCAACAACGGTGGATCGATGCGCGAGCAATTCTATTGCCATGTCGTCGGATACCCGGGCAAAGAGGTCATGAACCTCGAGCCGGTTCGCCCGATGGTGCCTTACAAGGACTCGTTGAAACTGCCTTCGCCGTGTAACCCAGGCAAGTAACAGTCGTTTGTGCAGTGTTGGACCTGCCGCTACCCGATGGTAGCGGCAGGTTTTTTTACACCCGGAATTGCCCCAGTACTTGCTCGAGATGCGCGCTCAGGCGGTTGAGCGCGTGGCCGGACTTGCTGGAGTGCTGCGCGGCGACGGCGGTCTGGCGCGACAGGTCGGCGGTTTCGGTGACGCTGCGGTTGATCTCTTCCACCACATGGGCCTGCTGCAAGGTGGCGCTGGCAATCGAGGCGTTGAGCGAGGTCAGGTTGTGCAGCGCCTGGCTGATGGCATCCAGGCTGGCGCCCGCTTCGCTGGCCTGCTCGACGGTTTCCCGCGAGGCCAGGCTGCTGGCGTCGATGGCCTTGACCGCTGCTTCCGACTGACCTTGCAGGTGCTCGATCATCGCCTGGATTTCGGCGGTGGACTGTTGCGTCCGCTGCGCCAGCAGGCGGACTTCGTCGGCGACCACGGCAAAACCGCGACCCTGCTCGCCGGCACGGGCGGCCTCGATGGCGGCGTTGAGGGCCAGCAGGTTGGTCTGTTCGGCAATGGCGCGAATCACTTCCAGCACGCTGCCGATGCGGGTGCTCTGGCCGGCCAGGGCCTGAATCACATGGACCGCCTGGTCGATGGTGGCGGACAGCTCGTCGATCTTGCGCAGGCTGCCGTGAATGCTCTGCTGGCCCTGGCGGGCGCGTTCCTGCGCCTCGCTGGTTTCGCTGGAAGCCTGCTCGGCGTTCTTCGCCACGTCCTGGACGGCGTAAGTGACTTCGTTGATGGCGGTGGCCACCTGTTCCATCTGCTGCGACTGCTGGTCGCTGCGCTGCTGGGTCTGCCCGGCGTTATCACCGACCTCGCCGGCCGAATGGCCCAGTTCTCGCGCCGCTTCCTGGAGACGCACGACCACCTGCTGCAACTGCCCGGTGAAGCTGTTGAAGTGCTGGCCGAGGCGGGTGATTTCGTCGTTGCCATGGGTGTCCAGGCGCTTGGTCAGGTCGGCTTCGCCGCTGGCGATGGTGGCCATGGCCTCCACAGCCTCCTGCAACGGGCGGACGATACTGCGGGAAATCAGCAGCACCAGCAGCGTCAGGACTACCGCGATGCCGGCACCGAGCAGCGAGGCGTCGCGCAATTGACGGAAGAACTCGCCCTGCATGTCGTCGATATAGATGCCAGAGCCGATGATCCAGCCCCAGGGCTTGAACAACTGGATGTAGGACGTCTTTTCCACCGGGTCGCTGGCGCCGGGCTTGGGCCAGCGGTAGTCGATGCTGCCGGCGCCGCGGGTCTTGGCCAGGCTGACCATTTCATTGAACAGCGCAAAGCCGTCGGGATCGCGGATGCCGGAGAGGTCCTGGCCTTCGAGCTTGGGGTTGGTCGGGTGCATGAGCATCTTCGGCCCCAGGTCGTTGATCCAGAAGTAGTCGTTCTGGTCATAGCGCAGCGCCCGCACGGCGTTCAGCGCCTGTTGCTGTGCGGCTTCGCGGCTAAGGCTGCCAGCGGCTTCCTGACCCTGGTAGTACGTCAGAATCCCGGCGGCAGTCTCGACCACATGGCGGGTCTTTTCCGCCTTGGCCCGGTACAGGTCAGAGTGAATCTGATTGAGCATAAGCAACCCGAGGGTCACCAACATCGCCACGGCCAGCACCAGGATGAGCCACAGGCGCCGGCTGATCGACATACTGCGTAAAGTCTTCATGAAGGTCATCTCGAGTTCTTGTTATTTTGAGCATCCAAGCATGCTTTAGCGCTTCCACCTACTCGACCAATGGCTAAGTGGTTGATTCGGCTGGCTCCATTAGTACGACCGGGCAGCGTTTATCCCACAGGTCTGATAGGATTTCGGCCTTTCTGCGCCAAATCTGAAGGGTATGTCGCGATTAATGTGGCCGTTTCCGTTTTATGGTCGCCGTCGCATGCCTGGGCCTTGAAAAACCAAAGCGTATCGAAAACTAGAACGGGGCATGCCACGCGCATCGCCTTACGGGGGAATGATGGATTTTTGGACCGCCATGCAGGCAGTGATTCTCGGCATCGTCGAGGGTCTGACAGAGTTTTTGCCGGTTTCCAGTACGGGCCACCAGATAGTCGTGGCCGACTTGATCAACTTCGGCGGTGAACGGGCCATGGCCTTCAACATCATCATTCAACTGGGTGCGATCCTGGCGGTGGTGTGGGAGTTTCGCCGCAAGATCATCGACGTGGTGGTGGGCCTGCCGCGCCAGCGTGAGGCGCAGCGCTTCACCGTCAACCTGCTGATCGCCTTCATGCCCGCCGTGGTGCTGGGCGTGGCCTTCGCCGACCTGATTCACGAGTACCTGTTCAACCCGATCACCGTAGCCGCAGCGCTGGTGGTGGGTGGCGTGATCATGCTCTGGGCCGAGCGTCGCGAGCATGTGATCCGTGTTGCCGAGGTGGACAACATGCACTGGACCGACGCCCTGAAAATCGGCTGCGCCCAGTGCCTGGCGATGATTCCGGGGACTTCGCGTTCCGGCTCGACCATCATCGGCGGCCTGCTGTTCGGCCTGTCGCGCAAGGCGGCCACCGAGTTCTCGTTCTTCCTGGCCATGCCGACCATGGTCGGCGCCGCGGTGTACTCCGGCTACAAATACCGTGACCTGTTCCAGCCGGACGACTTCATGGTCTTCGCCATCGGCTTCGTGGTCTCGTTCATCTTCGCCATGATCGCTGTACGCGGCCTGCTCAAGTTCATCGCCAGCCACAGCTACGCGGCGTTCGCCTGGTACCGCATCGTCTTTGGCCTGGTGATTCTCGGGACCTGGGCCTTCGGCGTGGTCGACTGGTCGGTGGCCCACGGCTGATGCGCTATCCACGGCTCAAGCTGCTGGCGTTCGCCATGCTCTGCCTGCTGCCGCTGGGCGGGGCCCTGAAAACGGGCCTCGCCGAACAGTTCTGGTTGCCTGCGCTGCTGTATATAGCGGCGAGCCTGGTGTGTGCCGGGCTCTACTGGCACGACAAGCGCCAGGCGCAAGTGCAGGGCCAGCGCATTCCGGAAAAGCTGCTGCACCTCAGCGAACTGCTCGGCGGCTGGCCGGGCGCGCTGGTGGCGCAGCAACTGTGGCGACACAAGACGCGCAAGCTGTCCTATCAAGTGGTGTTCTGGCTGATCGTGCTGGTGCACCAGGTGGTGTGGGTCGATGTGCTGTTTCTGGGCCAATGGCGGCATATCTTCTAGCCGCCGCCTCAACGCCCCGGTTCAATCCAGCAACAACCCCACCTGCAGCCGCTTCGGCAACTTCTTCACCACCAACTGGTGCGACCGCCTCAACATGTCCTCAAGCGTCTCGCGTCCCAATGCGTAGGGCGGGGCGACGCTGATCCAGTGCGCCCTGGCCAGATACGGCGCCGGACGAACCCCGGGAATATCGACGTAGCCGAGGAACAGGTCCTTGTCGACCTTGAACGACAGCCCCGCACCCGCCAGGTCGAGCACTGCGAACATCTTGCTGCCGGCCACGGAAAACACCCGCACGCCGCCCCATTTATAGTCTTCCCGCGCGCCAGGCAGCGTCAGGCAGAATTCCGCGACCTGTTCTTGGTTCAGGGTCTTTTCAGACATAACGCTCTCCACATTCCTCGAAAGAAGCGACCAGATGGTCGATCCACGCCCTCACCGCCGGCAGTACGCCGCGCCGATGCGGATAGACCGCTTGCAGGTAACCGCTGGGCATCGACCAGTCCGGCAACAGGCGCACCAGCTCGCCGCTGGCCAGTTCGGCTTCGCAGTGCAGCAAGGGCAGGGCGGTGAAGCCCAGGCCGGCGAGCACCGCGGCCTTGCGTACGACAAAATCGTCTATCCCCAGGCGGGCTTCCAGGCTCAGCTCTTCACGCTGGCCGTCCTTGTCCATCAGGCGCAGGTGCACCAGCCGGTCGGCCTCTACCGCGCCGAGGACTGGTAGCACGGCCAATTCGTTCGGGTGCTGGACCGGGTGCTGGCGGGCAAAGTCGGGGGAGGCTACCAGTTGCATCTGCGCGCGGTTGAGGCGGCGGGTGACCAGTGCCGGGTCTTCATCGCCCAGGTCGCGCACGCGCAGGGCGACATCGATGCCTTCGTTGATCAGGTCGACACGGCGGTTGACCAGGACCATTTCCAGTTGCACGTGCGGGTACAGCGCCAGGAAGCGGGTGATCACCTCCGGCAGAAAGGCGTGGGCCAGGCCCACCGGGCTGGACACGCGCAATCGTCCGCGCGGTTCGCTGGTCATGCTGGCGACCGCTTCGTCGGCCATTTCCGCCTCCAGCAGCATCGCCTGGCAGTGGCGCAGGTAGCGCTCGCCCACGGCGGTCAGCTTCAGTTGCCGGGTGGTGCGTTGCAGCAAGCGGGTACCGAGGCGCTCTTCCAGTTCGGCGATCCGCCGCGACAAGCGTGATTTGGGAATCCCCAGTTGGCGCCCGGCGGCGGCGAAGCCACCGGCTTCAACCACGCGGGCAAAGTAGAACAGGTCATTGAGGTCTTGCATGATTGTTCCATCAGTGGGACGAACTAACGCAATTTTGCGAGCTTATCAGCTATTGGTTGTGCCGTTAGGATTGTCTCCATCGTGACCGCCGACCAGTGGTCCTCATTCAGGAGAGCCCCATGAAACTGTTGCACATCGATTCCAGCATCCTCGGCGACAACTCCGCTTCGCGCCAACTGAGCCAGCAAGTGGTCCAGGCCTGGCAAGCCGCCGAGCCATCGGTCCAGGTGGTCTACCGTGACCTCGCCGCCGATGCCATCAGCCATTTCTCCTCCGCCACCCTGCTGGCCGCGGGCACTCCGGAAGAAGCACGCGACGCCGCTCTGGCCCACGAAGCCAATCTGAGCGCCGAGACCCTGCAGGAGTTTCTCGACGCTGACGCCGTGGTGATCGGCGCGCCGATGTACAACTTCAGCATCGCCAGCCAGCTCAAGGCCTGGATCGACCGCATTGCTGTCGCCGGCAAGACCTTCCGCTACACCGAAACCGGCCCGGAAGGCCTGTGCGGTAACAAGAAAGTGATCGTGGTCTCCACCGCGGGCGGTCTGCATGTCGGTCAGCCTACTGGTGTCGGCCATGAAGATTTCCTCAAGGTGTTCCTCGGTTTCATCGGCATTACCGACATCGAATTCGTCCGCGCCCACGGTCTGGCTTATGGCGACGAGCCACGCAACAACGCGCTGCAGGCTGCCCAGGCTCAGATCGCCAACGACCTGTTCGCCGCGGCCTGAGTCTCCGGCCTTCGCGGGCAGTAGATGCCCGCCCTGGCTGTCAGGAGTTTCATCGAGCTTTCATCTGCACCAATGTGGCCCGCTCTATGCTTTGCATTAGGCGGGTCATCGCCATTGGGTCAGGGTGAAAGCAAATGCAGGTTCTTCGGACGTTGTTGGTGCTCGGTGCGTTGTGCTGCAGCCTTGTGGTGCAGGCCGAGCCGGCGCAACAGTGGAACGTCGGCCTGCACCGCATGAGCATTCCCGATCCGCTGGACGGCCAGCCGATGCAGGTGCTGGTGTTCTACCCCTCGAGCGGCTTGGCGCACTGGCGCCGGATCGACGGTTATCGCCTCAATGTCGCCGCCGAAGCACCGGTGGTGATGGGCCGTTTTCCCTTGCTCGCCTTGTCCCACGGCAACACCGGCACGCCCCTGGCCTTGCATGACCTGGCCAGCGCCCTGGCGCGGCGCGGCTTTGTGGTGGTTGCGGCGGTCCATCCCGGCGACAACGCCAAGGACCACAGCCGACTCGGCACCCTGAGCAACCTCTATGGCCGTCCGCTGCAAATCAGCGCTGCGATCAGCGCCACGCTGGAGGACTCACTGCTGGCGCCCTATGTCAGCGGCGAACAGGTGGGCATGATCGGGTATTCGGCGGGTGCCGAAACCGCATTGATTCTTTCCGGAGCACGTCCCGATCTTCAGCGACTGAAACGTTACTGTGAGGAACGTCCGCTGGATGCTGACGCCTGCACACGCCACGGCGAACTGGTCGCTGACCGCGACGATTTGTTGCCCGAGGCCGATCCGCGGGTGAGGGCCCTGGTGCTGATGGCGCCGTTGAGCCTGATGTTCGGTCGCCAGGCGCTGGCCGAGGTGAAGGTGCCGTCATTGATCTACAGCGGTGACCACGACCAGTTGCTGGCCATCGACAAGAACGCCGAGGCCCTGGCGCGCAAGCTGCCGGTCACGCCCAACTACCGGCGGCTGGCCGGCGCCGGGCATTTCGTCTTCATGTCGCCCTGTGACGCAGCCCAGCGCGAGCGCATGGCTGCGCTATGTACCGATGCCGACGGCGTTGATCGGGTGGGTATTCACCTGTCGTTACAGTCCGAAACGTCGCACTTCTTCAATCGCGCGCTGGGCGTGCCCAGTCGCGCGGGACTGCATACCGCCGATCAGTGAGGGGGCGAGCGGCGTAGCAGCGTCAGGGTCAGGCCGACGCCCAGCAGCGACAGCAGCGACGCCACACAGAAAATCCAGGCGTAACCCAGATGGGCCGCGACCGCACCCATCACCGGCCCGGCGATCGCCAGGGCGAGATCGAAGAACACTGCATAAGCGCTCAGCCCGGCCCCGCGACTGGTCGGCGGCACTTGCTTGATCGCTTCGACCCCCAGCGCCGGGTACACCAGCGACAGCCCGAAGCCGGTCAGCCCCGCACCGAGCAGCGCCAACAGCGGCGACGGTGCCAGCCACAGCAGCGTCAGGCCGAGCGTCTCCACCGCCATGCATGCAATCGCTACGCGGTAGCCGCCCCACTGGTTGACGGCATTCACAAACATCAATCGGGAAACGATAAAGCACACGCCGAAGGCGCTCAGGCACCAGGCCGCGCCGGTCCAGCCGCGCTCTAGGTAGAAGAGCGTGACGAAGGTGGTCAGGGTGCCGTAGCCGATGGAGGCCAGGGTCAGCGCCACCCCGCACGGCGCCACGCGAGCGAACGCAGCCCAGAACGGCAGGCGTTCACCGCGCATGACGGGCAGCGATGGCTGGGTGCGAATCACCAAAAGCGCCAACACGGCCAACGCGGTCAACGCCAGGCCGATGCTGTAGAAGCCGGTTTCCTGCGCCAGCAACACGCCGACCGGCGCGCCAATGGCGATCGCGCCGTAGGAAGCGATGCCATTCCAGGAAATCACCCGCGCCGTGTGTTCGGAGCCCACCTGTCCAATGCCCCAGCTCAGCGTGCCGACGCCGATCAAACCCTGGGCGATGCCCAGCAGCACGCGCGCCACCAGCAGCAGGGTCAGGCTCGCCAACGGCACACTGACCAACAGCGCGGAGCCCCAGGTCAACAGGCCGCTGACGCCTATCCCGGCAAGGCCATAGGCGATGGTGCGGCGGGTGCCGAGGCTGTCGGCAAGGCGCCCGGCCATCGGCCGGCTGAGCAGGGTCGCCAGGTATTGGATGCCGATGGTCAGGCCGGCGATTATCGCGCTGTAGCCCAGCACATCGTGGACATGGCCCGGCAGTACCGCGATCGGCAGGCCGATGCAGAGGAAGGCAATGAAGGTGTAGAAAACGATCGACAGGATCTGCAGGGTGACCGAGGGCGTTGTGGGCGTGGCGGAGGGTGAAGCAGGCATGGGGTTTCGTTCGCAGGCAAGCGGTTGAAGCGTTACATCATGGCGGCAGGCGGGGAGAAAAGAAAGCAGGCTAACGAATGATTCGGCAGCCGAAAACAACAGCGGGCCGGCCCGTTCCCGCTGTATGGGACGGGCCGGCCCGCTGTATTACCGCTAAGCGAGGATCAGACCACGACGCCCTGGCTGCGCAGGTAATCGTCGTAGGTGCCGCTGAAGTCCACCACGCCGGTGGCGCTCAGCTCGATGATGCGGGTTGCCAGCGACGAAACGAACTCGCGGTCGTGGCTGACGAACACCAACGTGCCCGGGTAGTTTTCCAGCGCCAGGTTCAGCGCCTCGATGGATTCCATGTCCAGGTGGTTGGTCGGTTCGTCCATCACCAGCACGTTAGGCTTTTGCAGGATCAGCTTGCCGAACAGCATGCGGCCCTGTTCACCCCCGGAGATTACCTTCACCGACTTGAGGATCTCGTCGTTGGAGAACAGCATGCGGCCGAGGGTGCCACGGATCACTTGCTCGCCCTGGGTCCACTGGCCCATCCAGTCGAACAGGCTGACATCGTCTTCGAAGTCGTGGGCATGGTCCTGGGCGTAGTAACCGACTTCGGCGCTTTCGGTCCATTTCACCGCACCGGCATCCGGGGTCATTTCACCGACCAGGGTGCGCAGCAGGGTGGTCTTGCCGATACCGTTCGGGCCGATGATCGCGACGCGCTCGCCGGCTTCGATGGTGAAGCTGAAGTCCTTGAACAGCGGCTTGCCGTCGAAGCCCTTGGAGACTTTCTCCAGGGTCACGGCCTGGCGGTGCAGCTTCTTGGTCTGTTCGAAACGAATGAACGGACTGACCCGGCTCGACGGCTTGACCTCGGCCAGCTGGATCTTGTCGATCTGCTTGGCGCGGGAGGTGGCCTGCTTGGCTTTCGAGGCGTTGGCCGAGAAGCGGCTGACGAAGGTCTGCAGCTCGGCAATCTGGGCTTTCTTCTTGGCGTTGTCCGACAGCAACTGCTCGCGGGACTGGGTCGCGGCGGTCATGTACTCGTCATAGTTGCCCGGGAACAGGCGCAGCTCGCCGTAGTCCAGGTCGGCCATGTGGGTGCAGACGCTGTTCAGGAAGTGACGGTCGTGGGAAATGATGATCATGGTGCTGTTACGCGCCGTGAGGATGCTTTCCAGCCAACGGATGGTGTTGATGTCCAGGTGGTTGGTTGGTTCGTCGAGCAGCAGCACTTCCGGATTGGAGAACAGCGCCTGGGCCAGCAACACCCGCAGTTTCCAGCCTGGAGCAACTTCGCTCATCGGGCCGAAATGCTGTTCCAGCGGAATACCCAGGCCCAGCAGCAGCTCACCGGCGCGGGATTCGGCGGTGTAGCCGTCCATCTCGGCGAATTCGGTTTCCAGCTCGGCGACGGCCATGCCGTCTTCCTCGGTCATTTCCGGCAGCGAATAGATGCGATCGCGCTCGGCCTTGACCTTCCACAGCTCCTCGTGGCCCATGATCACCGTGTCGATCACGGTGAACTCCTCGTAGGCGAACTGATCCTGGCGCAGCTTGCCGAGGCGGGTGTTCGGCTCGAGCATGACCTGGCCGCCGCTCGGCTCCAGATCGCCACCGAGAATCTTCATGAAGGTGGACTTGCCACAGCCGTTGGCGCCGATCAGGCCGTAGCGATTGCCGTTGTTGAACTTGACCGAGACGTTCTCGAACAGAGGTTTGGCGCCGAACTGCATGGTGATATTAGCGGTAGAAATCAAGTGCTTGTCCTGCGGGGATTCCAGAGGTGTATTTAGTCGCTCGTGTCAGCGTTGGGCCAATCTTGGGCCAATTCGACGCTAGGCGGCAGCTTCTCCAGCTCCCTCCAGTCAGACGAGGAGCTGATCCATTTCGCGTAGGTAGAAGGCAACATCCAGACGCTGTGCCCAAGCTGATTTGCGATGAGCCCAGGGTTCATCGCGGCCATCAGGCACGTGGTTGCGTAGGTGTGGCGGGTGTCTTACTGACGGCGTTCACGGATGCTCAGCGCCTTGAGCGCTGATTTGAAGGCGCGGATTGTAACACCTGGCTCGTTGATCCACAGCCCACCTTTGCTCGGTTGAAGCACGAAAGGGCTGACCAGGCCCGCCGACTTGGAGGTCATGCGGTGCAGCGTTGCATCCCTCAGGCGCATTATTTAGCTTTCAGTATGGGGTGGAACGGGGAATCGAGGCTTTGTGCTATACAAGCCTTTTGCCAAGGACGCTCCCATGTCGACTAACTATCAAGCGCAGTACAAATCCTCTGCAAATCAGCAGTGGCAAACTAAAACCCATGGCTCCGAAATGGGATGTATGCAGGAGCTTTCTCGGCTGAGGGCGAAGTATCCGTTTGCCCGGGTTATTGATCCGGCAGGTCGAGTTGTAAGCTAACTATGGAAAGGGCTTTCACTGGAATGTTGCGCCCGCATCATCGCTAATGAGAGTCGCTCATTTGTGGTTCACCCCTCTCCCTGATACCGTCGCGCCCTGGCCTATAGGAGGAATGGATGAGTAAGGTTAAGTATTGGGCGTTCACCGTTGGCGCAGTGCTGTCGGCCTTGTCGGGCGCCGTGGTTGTCTGGAAGGGGTTCACCGAAAACCATTGGTACTTGGCGGCAACGCCGATTTATTTGGTGCTTGCCGTGTCGCTCTGGAACATGGCCTCCAGGCTTCGGAAAGTGTAGGGAAGATGCTGGTGCTCCTTGAGTAGTTCAGTCTGCTAGCATCGCGGTTTTGCAGTGAAGGACCACATCATGAAGATCAACAGGGTATCCGTAGTGTTGGCCGGTGCCGCCCTCATGACGTGTACCAATGCGTGGTCCTGGTATATGAAGGGCGACGTCATCCAGTTCAATGCGGCTGAGCGGAATTTCTGCGAGGCAGGGGCGATGGATGCTGCCGCTATCATGTATAGCAGGCAAATGGGTACGCCGCTGTCATATGCCTATGAAGCGTATTCCGATATCCATGAACAGATGAGGGAAAAGTTCACCAAGATGGCCGAAGACTACCCCATAGAAAGCACGAAAGAGAAGAAAATGGCAGTCGCCGATAAATTCACCAACGACATGCATAGAGGGTGCTTTCTATACCTGAAGGTTGCCCAGCCAGAGTCGTTTGCCGAGTAAGTTCAAAACGTTGTTGCGATTGCCAGCGCAAGTTGCTCGTCGGTCATGTGTGGCGGGGCGTAGGCTGCGTGGTAGTAGCGAGTCGCTTGTTCGAACTGCGCCCCCCGGATTTCTCCACTTGAGCCGATGAAGGCGAGGGCATCGGCCTTGGCAGGCTTGAAGTTGTGCACCGCCAGTTCGCTAAGCCCGGTGGTTCCTGAAACGAGGAAGGTTGGGGAGAGCAGTACCAGCAGCATCGACCTGTCGTACGAGCCCTTGTTCTCATCCGCCAGGGCTTGAGGACTGAGCATTACCAGGGTGGCGATGATCAGCGTTTTCCATGAGTCCATTCCGTGCCGCGTCCTGGGTTGCTATCGAGGGGCATCACCATAGCAAGGCGGAGGCTCGCGAGAAACAATAAGGCCGGCCATTTGGGGTATTTCACTGCAAACGGATTGACATAAGGCATCTTGCCATTATCGTTCTGTGACAATCATCGCGTGCGGGGCAAGGAACATGGCGAATCTGCTGGTAAAAGGTGTTCGGCTACTGGCCGTTGGGGCGGCATTGTCCAGCCTGCATGGCTGCATGCTCGATCCCGCGGGCATCGGCCTGACCCTGGCCCAGGCCGCCTATACGCCGGATGATCCGGAGCCTATCGACCACCTGACCCCGCTCAAGGACATGTACAGGGGGCAGGATTGTCGACAATTGGACGTCACCGACGGGGCGCTGAGAACCAATCTGGGCGAGCCCGGCGAGCACAATATCGTGCCGACGGCGCTGGAAGCCATCCGCCAGGTCAAGGCGGAAAAAGGCTGTCCGGCCGAGGCCCAAGTCGCTGCGACAGTGGCACCGGCCACGGCACCGGCTGTAAATACGGTGCCTGCCACCAATACGGCGTCAACTGCAAACGGGGCGCCGCTTACCGTCAATGTCGCTCCGCCAACGTCCGGAAGGGGCTGGCTGGGTGCCTCGTTACTTCCTGCCGACAAGCTGCACGACGTCCTGGTTCGGGACCTGGGCTTGCCCGACAGCCACGGCGTGCTGGTAACCGGTGTCATCCCGGGAAGTGCTGCGGCTCAAGCCGGGATCAAGGCCGCAGACGTGATCCAGTCCATCAATGGCCAGGTGTTCGACCAGACCACCCAGTTGATCGCCTACCTTGCCTCGAACAAGGCGGGCACTCCGGTGACCCTGAAACTATGGCGCAACCGCAGCAGCATCACCCTTGTTGCGACCTTGGCAGGCACCCAGCCACCGCCGATTTACGCGGCGACGGGTTCGCTTATCTACTGCTATGCCATGGCGATGCCCGGCACACTCATCCCCGGCGGCGGTAGTTACTGGTTGAGCACGCCATTCGCCTTGCCGGGCGCAACGGTCAGCAATGCCGCCGAGCGCGGAAAAGCGGTGGGTCAGCAGTTCAAGCAGTACCTGCTGAGCCAGGGCGTGAATCCCGAGACGGTCAAGGAGGCGTTCGGCATCTGCAGCCAGGGCATCGGCAACGCAAACACCTTCCTCGAAGCCGAAGAAAATTCGCGCAAGCACCCTGCGTTCCTGGCCACCAACTCCACCAGCGTGAAGATCCTCTGGCAGCCCTGACACGCAGGCCCGTCGCCAAGGCAAGGAGGCCTGGTTGAAATTCATTGTTATGGAGCCCCATCGCAGCGAGTTCCCCGAGCCCATCACCTTCACGGAGGGCACCTCGCTGCAGGTGGGCGAGGCCTATGAGGGCGATGAAGGTTGGGAACACTGGTATTTCTGCGAAACCGCAGGGCAGCGTGGCGGTTGGGTGCCGGCGCAGGTGATCCGGATGCTGGCGCCGGGACAGGGCGTGGCGCGGGAGGATTACACGGCGCGGGAGCTGGAGGTCGAGGTGGGCCAGCGGTTGCTGGGCGGACGGCAACTCAATGGTTGGGTCTGGTGTGATCGGCACGCCGAATCCGGCTGGGTACCGCTACGCAATCTGCGGGCCGACGGCGACTGACGCCTCAATCGAGTTGTTTGACCAGCAGCTTGCTCTCGTTCATCCGCGCACGTTCGCTCCAGGAGGCAGTGTGGCTGGCCTTGTTCCAGCGCACTTTGCTGATGCCATTTTCTTCGGCGCGGGCGATGGCGTCAGTGATGCAGCGCAGGCCCACGGTGGCGCCGACGCAGGCGCCGTCGATCAGCAGCGCGGCTTTCCAGGCTTCCAGCCAGCTCATGCCGTTGCGATCGGTAACGACGACCTTCTTCAGGCCGTTCTTTACATAGTGAATCTCGTACTTGTCCTGCATGTCCCTGCCTGTAGGCTGATGAACGTCCTTGAATTGCGAAATATTATCATTAGCGCTGACGTAATGACATTGGCGCATGGTCTTACACTAGTCGCGAATTGCCTGTGATAGAGCGGCGCAGATCAATTGCCCAGCGTTTACAGGGCTTCGCCGCTGTAGTTAACTGACTTGCCGTGGCACCTAGCCATCCGTCTTGAGGCAACTAGCTGTGACCTTGAGTTTCCGCCCCGTGCAGGCAAGTGATATCCCAACCGTGTGCAGCTTCGCCCAGACCGCCGACGAGGCGTTTTTCTTCTTTCCCAAGTGCACGTTTCCGGTGACGCCCGAGCAAATGACCGCGGCCATCGCGCAGCGCAGCGACTCATCGGTGGTGGTCGAGGGCGACGAGGTGCTGGCGTTCGCCAACTTCTACCAGTGGGAGCAGGGCGGCACCTGCTCGCTGGGTAATGTGCTGGTCTCGCCCGCCGCGCGTGGACGGGGCGTGGCACGTTACCTGGTTCAGCAGATGATCGAGGTGGCGCGCAGTCGGCATCAGGCGCGGGAAATGAAAGTGTCCTGCTTCAATCACAACACCGCCGGCTTGTTGCTTTACCCGGCACTGGGCTTCGTGCCGTTCGGCATCGAGGAGCGTCAGGACCCGGCCGGCCATCGCGTGGCGCTGGTGCAGATGAAGCAATCGTTGTTGCCGGCAGACCACACGCCGTTGACGGCATGACAGCGACGGCCTATACAGGCGCGGTCAATCCGTACCTGCAGCAGGAAACTTCCCATGCATGATGAAGACGATATTCACGAACCCGAGCATGACCACCTGCTCGACCATGAATTTCATGACGATGACGAACGCGAAACCCAGGCCGACCCGATGTTCGACGACGTCGAGGACGAAGACGAAGACGAGGAATACGGCCTCGATGTGCTGGACGACGAGGATCACGAGGACTGGTGAGCAACCCTCAGTCTAGGGGCGGAAGCGCGGTAGCGGTCGCTCCAGTTGCAGGCTCGTCAGGGTGCGTTTGACCAGCACTTCGTCAGCCTCGACAGCCCGCAGGCTTTCGCGGATCTTGCCGGCTACCGGGTCATCGCCTTGACGGTCGATCCAGTCGGCAATGTCCTTGCAGGCACTGGCCAGCTTGTCTTGCCGATGGTTGATGACGGTCAGCAGGGTTTTGATGTCTTTGTCGGACATGACTCATTCCTCCTGTAAGCGAATTCAGTGTAGCAGCACCCTGGTGAACTGGCCGGGTGCCAGCCGTCGGCACGCAACCGCGCTGAGTCAGGGCTTGACCAGGTTACGGAACCAATCGTTGAGCATCGCCTTTTCCGAATACAACTGATCACTTGTGCCTACCCGCCCGGGGCGTTGCAGGTAGAACTTGTCGTCCACTCGCACGTCGGCCTGCTTCACTATCTGCCCCTGTTGTTGCAGGGTGTAGTGAAGGTCGATGCTTGGCCAGGTGATGTCGCGCATGAAGCGCACCGAGTTGGCGTTGGTTTGCCAGGGTTCGTAACGTCCGGCCAGGTCGATATCGCGGATATCGATGCGCAAGGTCTGTCCGGCAGTCAGATAGCGCGTGCCAAGGGATTCCAGATAACTGCGCAGTGCTTTCATGACCTGTTCGTCGGCGCCGCGCTCGTAGCCGTTGCTTCTGAGGCTGGCGTCGCGGAATTTCTCCGGCTGGATGAAGTTGACCTCGACACTCGGCGAGGCCGCGTAGGCCATGCTGTTTAAAGCCAGCATGACGAGGGTGGCGAAAGTCAGGGCCAGGCGCATGATGACACCTCCGGGAGCGCAGGACTGCGAAGCGCAGCCGCGTTTATTGTACGCCCGTGATCCTCGGATGGAGCAGGAGAGAGGCGATGAACACTGTTGTTCGTGTAGCGCGCAATCCACTTGGGCGGGACTTGGCCGTCGGTGATGTGCATGGGCATTTTTCCCGCCTGCGCGAGGCGCTGAAGGCGGTGGATTTCGACCCGGCGCGGGACCGGCTGTTCAGCGTCGGTGATCTCGTCGATCGCGGGCCTGAGTGCGAAGAGGTCCTGGAGTGGCTGGCGCAGCCTTGGTTTCACGCCGTGCAAGGTAATCACGAAGCCCTGGCGGTATCGCATGTGCGTGGCGCGTGGCTGGATTACGCGATGTACCGGGCTGCCGGCGGTGCCTGGTTTCTCGATCTGGCCCCGGCGCGGCAAGCGCATTTCGGCGAGGGTTTCGCGTTGCTGCCGCTGGCGCTGGAAGTCGATACGGCGCAAGGCCCGATCGGCATCCTCCACGCCGATTGTCCGTGCCTGCGCTGGAGCGACCTTTTGCCACTGCTGGAGCAGACGCCTGTGCCGCCCAAGGTGCAGGAGGTCTGCCAATGGTCGCGGCAGCGCTTGCGTGATGAAGACGCGCGCGGGGTCGAAGGGCTGCGCGCCTTGCTGGTAGGGCACACGCCGCAGCAGGCGGTACGGGTGCTGGGCAATGTCTGGCATATCGACACCGGTGGCTGGTCCAAGGGGCATTTCACCTTGCTGGACCTGGCCACGCTGGAAATCGCTCAGCCGATCCGCCCCAGATAGTCGATGACCTTGGCAAGAACCCGCGCCGAGTCCTCGCGGTGCGGCACGTGGTGGCAGCCTTCGAGAATCACCGCTTCGCCGCGGTCTCCGGCCAGCGCGGCGATACGTTGCGGGTGCAGCACCGAGCCGTATTCGTCCAGATCGCCGTGCAGTGCCAGCAGCGGACAGTGCACGGAGCCCACGCTGTGTTTCAGGGTCCAGTTGCTGAAAGCCGCCGACAGCCAGGTTTCGGTCCAGGCATCCAGCACCCACTGCGCCTTGTCGCCGTGGTATTTGCCCAGTCGCTCCAGTTGGCCGGGCGCCTGGAACTGTTGCTTGGCGGTGCGGATGCCTTGCAACGTACGGTCCTCGACGAAGGCCTGGGCCGATTCGGTGATCAGCGCCAGGCAATCGCGTGGGTTGTATGCGGCGCAGTGGCTGGCCATGGCCCCGCCGACGCTGTGACCGAAGGCAATGAAGCGCTCGATGCCCAGCGCTTCACGCAGTTGCGGGAAGAAGCGCTCGGCTTCGTCCTGGACGAAGGTCAGCGGCAGGTGGCCCGGATAAGGCGCCGACTGGCCGAAGCCGAGCCGGTCATAAGCCACAACGTCCAGCCCGGTGGCTTCGCACAGTTGCTGCGGGAAGTCGCGCCACAGTTCGACCGAGCCCAGCGAGTCATGAAACAGCACGATGACCGGTTTGTCCGAGACGTTGGGAGTGGCGAACCAGCGCCGGGCGAACAGGCGACCCTGCGGGGTTTCGATCCAGAAGACTTCCGTTGTAACAGGCGACATAGGGCGTTCCGATTCAGGTTCTTGTTCCAGACAAGTAACAAAACCTGACCGCGCTCGCAAACGGATTTTGTACGCAAGTGCCACCCGCAACGAATAAATCAAACCCGAAAAGTTTGACTGTTCCAACAACTTTTTCGCCAAATTGCCGCCGTCAGAAATTCTGTGTTTTCAATAGGTTTGATGGCTTTTTCAGCGTTGTTACGAAATAGGTAGCCAAGGGCTATTAGCCAGTGCGATGCTCCGCCAAAATCCAATAAAACCGGGGCCGTCAGGGTCTTTTTCATTTCGGGGAGCAGCATGAAGTTCGCAATCAAACAGTTTGCCTGTGTGGCAATGCTGGCAAGTTCGTTCGCCCACGCGGACAGCCTGCTGCGCGTGACGTGCGCTGATGAAGATAGCGATGCGGTCGTATCGATTGATAACAACGCGGTGGGCAATTGCCCGGTAATTACCGCGATGCCGGCGGGTACTTACCAAGTGCGCGTGGTCAAGACGGTAGGCAGCGACAAGGAACAGGTTTTCGAGAAACAAGTCACCCTGGTGGACGGTCGCCCGCAATCGGTGGACGCCGAACTGTCGGCGCCGAAACTCACCGCCGGCGCGGTGAAGGCCAAGGCCCAGGCGAACGCCGCGCAAGTGCTGGAGTCGGCGCAGAACGGCGACGTCGATGCGATGAACGCCATGGCCGCGCTGTATGACGCGGGGCAGGGCGTGGACAAGAGCCCGACCAAGGCCGAGCACTGGCGAACCATGGCGACCCAGGCAAAACTCAAGGTCGCCCAGGACGAATTCCTCGCCACCGTGCAACGCGCTAGCGGTGGTGATGTGGCTGCCATGTACGCTGTCGCCAATGCCTACCAGTCCGGCAATGGTGTCCCTCAGGACCCGGTCAAGGCCGCCGCCTGGCGCCAGCGGGCCAAGGACACCTCGCTGAACCAGCAATTGCAGGCCAACGGCTTCTTCAATGACGTGAAGCACTACAACTTCAACGACCCGGGTATGTTCACCTCCAGTACCACCCTGGTGCCCACCTCGCTGTTTATCGGCGTCATCGAAAGCCCCAGCGTCACCAGCCGGCAAATGCGCATCCGCAGCGAAGCGGTCATGCGCCCCGCGACCTTCGGCAACCCTGACTCGATGATCGCCCGCGCGGCGCAACGCCAGGAAGCGGTCCTCGCCAGCCAATGAGGCCGCTGCTTGTCCTGCTCGCGGTGCTCGCGCTGTCGGGCTGTGCGCTCAAGCCTCAGGCGGTAGACCCGGATTTCGCCGCGGTTTCCGCCGTGGCGACCGGCGCAGCTGCGCCTTCGTCTGCGGACTACCAACACCAGTTGCAAAGCTACCAACACGATCCGGCCTATGCCTGTCGCCAGCCGCTTTACGCCGCGTGGTTTCTGCGCCAGAGCGTTGCCGCAGCAGCGCCGGCGCCGTGCGCGGCTAGCGTGCCGTTTGCCGTGCAGACGCCGGATGAGGGCGTGCAGGTGGTCTGGATCGATCCGGCGCGGGTCAGCGCGGTGCACTTGCTGTTTGCCGGCAACAGCCCGAGCCCGGCCTCGCGGTTCGGCCATGTGGCGCTGCGCCTGGTGGTTTGCCCCGCTGCGGACAGCTCGCCGGCCAGTTGCGACAGCAACCTTGCGGAGCACCTGGTCCTGAGTTTCCAGGCCCATGTCGACGACTTCACCCTCGATGTGCTCAAGGCGCTGGGCGGCGAATACCAGGCGCGTCTGTTCGCCAGCCGCTTCATGGACAGCTACGAGCAGTACGCCATCGGTGAGTTCCGCGAACTGTATTCCCTGCCGTTGCGCCTGGATGCCGGGCAGCGACAGGCGCTGGTGCGCGACATGGCGCAGATCCATTGGCAGTTTTCCGGCAGCTACGACTTTTTCACCCGCAACTGCGCGACCCTGCTGCAGCAAGCGCTGCGCGCGACCTGGCGCGAGTACGCCGAGAATCCAGACATGGCCGAGCGTTTCCTGCGCCCGGACACCCTGTTCGCCGCACTTCGTGACAGCCCGTTGGCCGAAGGCGCCGCGCTGGCCTCGCTGGAGCAGGCGGAGCATGACGGTTTCTACTTCTCCAGCACCCGGCCGTTCTACGACGAGGCGCTGTCCCGCGTTCGGCAGCACATGCCCGGCGAGGGGTTTTCCAGCCTGCGGGACTATCTCGAGATCGCGCCGCAGGTCCGCCGCCATGCGCTGGAAGATCCGGCTTACGCCGAGCGCCTGACGGCGGAATCGCGCACCCTCGACGCACAGTTGATGCTGGAGGAGTACGCCTTGTTCAGCAGCCAGCGGCTGCTGCTTGGGCAGGCGGCGCAGTACCTGCGTCGGCAGGATTTCTCGGCCCGGGCCACGGTGCTGGACCCGGCCCATGGTGAGATCTTCGAAGCCTGTTTCCTGCGTCCGTTGCGCCAACGCATCGGCCCGCCACGGCGCACCTCGGGTATTCCCGACAGTGCCGACCGCTTCAGTGATCTTCCCGCGTTCGCCGCGCAGTGCCGCTCAGAACAGGCCCGCCGCCTGTTGACCGAGGCCATGTTGACGGTCGCGGACGACGGCAGCGAACAGTGGCAACAACTCAACCGCCTGACCCGTTACCGGGCAGACACCCTCGACAACATCGTATTTCTCCGACAACTTCGCCCCTAGCCGGCAGGACAGCCCATGCTTACAAGAACAACCCGCGGATTTGCCCTTGCGCTCTGCCTGTCGGCGGCAGCGCCGGCGATGGCCGCTTCCACCGCCGAGCAACAGCAGATGCTCGACCAGCTCGCGCAACTCGATGAGCTGGACCATCAGGACTTCCTCGAACGCAACGCCAAGGCCAACGCCTGCGTTCAGCAACAGAGTTTCGACTGCGCCGAGAAATACATCGCCCAGGCCAAGCGCGTGGCGAAGAACGCCCAGGACAAGGCCGCGCTGCAACTGACCCGCGACAACCTGCAGATGGAGCAGGAACTGGTCGCCTCCGAGGCGCGCTCGCGGCGCGAGCAGAAAGAAGCGGAAGAAGCCGACCGGATTGCCGAGGAACGGGCCGTCCGTGCCCAGGAACTGGCCGAGGAGCGTGCAGCCCAGGACCAGCGCAACAAATACGCGGCGATGGCCGCCGGGCTTGCGCTGGGCGGTGGCGGGCAGTTGTCGCCGGAGCGCCAGGCCCAGTTGATGGCTGCGATCCAGCGCGACAGCTATTCCCAGGGCTCCGACGCAAGCAACTTCAACTCCGCTGTGCAAGGTATCCGCGAGGACCAGAGCCGCCAGGCGCAGGAGCGGGAAAACCTGCGCGCCCAGCAGCGCGAGCTGCAACAACGCCAGCAGCAACAGCTACAGCAGGCCCGCGCCGATGCGCAGGAACAGTCGCGGTTGCAGGCCGAAGCCCGCCAACAGGCCCGGCAGGATCAAGCCACGGCAGCGGCCGCTGCCAGCAACTCCGCCAGTAGCCGGCCGCAGCCGCAGATCGTCCAGTACGTGCCGCAGCACGTAACGCTGCCGACGTGGCGCGAAGAATGCCCGGCCGGTTCGTCGCCTGCCCGCAATCCCAATGGCACCACGGTCACCGCCGGTTCCGGCGCGGCGTATTGCCTCAAGGACGGCACCAGTGGCGCGGGCCAGCAGGTCGCGAGTGCGCAGACCGAGCAGGGCAGTGGCGGTGCCGGACATTCTGGTGCGGGTTCCAGCTCGGGCGGATCGAGCACGGCGCCGGGCAAGAAAGGCGGTACTTCGTCCACCGACGCCGGCAGCCAGAAAAGCCAGTGGGGCGCGGTGCAAGAAGAGGCGCTGGCGATCTGCCGCCAATCCGAGAAAAGCAAAATGTGGGAATGCAATGGCGCCCTGGACAATCAGACGCTGGTCGACGAGCCCACCGTGGAAAGTGCCCTAGCGCGGCAGCGTTGCGCGGGCGGCACGCCGACTGTCGGTGGCCCGGTGATCAAAGGCCAGCAATGGCAGGCCTACCAGTGCGGTCACGGTGTAGGACCGGGCGACTATGACGTCGCCAAACGCTACAACATGGTCACTCCACGCCGCTCCTATATCTGCAAGGCCTTTTCCAGCGGGCGTTGCGACATCCCCTACACCGGCCAGGACAAGCAATAAGCGATCAGCCGTTCATTGCTGCAATCCGTGCAGCAATGAACTGCAAACCGGCTATCTTGTTGCCTATTCCGTCAGTTCACATACTTCGCCCCATCGTGAACGCAGGCCCGCATTAGGGCGAAGGAGCATGGCAATGGTGGCAGCAATTCGGATCAACCAGACAGGCGGCCCTGAGGTGCTGGTGCTTCGCACGGTCGACGGAGCCGCGCCTGGTCCTGGCGAAGTCTGGCTGGAGCAGGACGCCATCGGCGTCAACTTCCTCGATGTCACCCAGCGCAAGGGCGCGGCACCGCTGCCGTTGCCCGGAGGCCTTGGGCTGGAAGGCGCGGGTCGGGTGGCGCGGGTCGGCGCCGGGGTGAGCAACGTGGCCGAGGGTGATCGTGTTGCCTACGCCACTGGGCCGCTGGGCGCCTACGCCAGTGCCCGGCTGTTTCCTGCCGAGCGGCTGGTGAAGTTGCCGGATTCGCTGTCGTCGGAGGACGCCGCGGCGGTGCTGTTCAAGGGCATCACCGCGCAGTACCTGCTCAAGTCGACGTATCCGGTAGGTCCGGGCACCACGCTGCTGCTCTACGGAGTGGCGGGCGGGTTGGGCTCGATCATGGCGCAGTGGGCCAAGCACCTGGGGGCGTTCGTTATCGGCGTGGTTTCGCGGCCGTCCAGCGTGGACAAGGCCAGGGCGCTCGGCTGTGACGAAGTGCTGGTGTTCGACCCCGCCACGCTGGCCGTCGAGGTCGCCCGCATTACCGACGGCAAGAAGGTGGATGTGGTGTATGACCCGATTGGCCGGGTGTCCTTCGACGCCTCGCTGGACAGCTTGCGCCCGCGCGGGCTGATGGTGTCGTTCGGCGCCTCCAGCGGCGCCCCGGCGCCGGTGGAAATGGCCACGCTGAACAGCAAGGGCTCGTTGTTCATCACCCGGCCATCGCTGGCCGCCCACACCGCCACCCACGCGGAATACCAGGAACGCGCCGCCGATGTGCTGGCGGCGGTCAGCGCCGGTATCATCACGCCGCGGATCTGGGCTCGTTACGCCCTGGCCGATGCGGCGCAGGCCCATGCCGACCTGGAAAGCGGGCGATCTTCGGGAGCGATCATTCTTACACCATGACTAGCGATGTACTGGACAACACCCACAGCGACGAGATCGCCGCGTTTCTTGCCGTGGCCGGGCAAGGCTCGTTCGTCGCCGCCGGGCGCCTGCTGCAACGCCACCCCACGGTGGTGTCCAAGCGCGTGGCAGCGATGGAAAAACGCCTCGGCGTGCGCCTGATCGAGCGCTCGACCCGGCAGGTGCGCGTCACGCCTGTCGGCGAGAAGCTGGAACAACGCCTGCGCGCGGCCTTCGGCATGATCGCCGAGGCGGAGCAACAGGCGATTTCCGGGGCGAGCGAAGTGCGCGGCGTCTTGCGCCTGGCGTTGCCGGCGGCCATGGGTCGGCTGTGTATCGGACCCATGCTGCCGGCGTTCCTGCGCGAGTACCCGCAGGTGTCGATCGTCGCCGACTACAGCGAGCGGTTGGTGGACATCATCGAGGAAGGCTTCGATATCGCCATCCGCATCGGCGAACTGGACGACAACCGCCTGATCGCGAAAAAGCTCTGCGATCACCGAAGGATCCTCTGCGCTTCACCGGGCTATCTGCAACGCCACGGCGTACCGCATTCGCCACAACAACTCGCCGAACACAATTGCCTGCGTTTCAGCGGGCTGGCATCGTTTCCGCAGTGGCGGCTGTATGCCGGGGATCAGCAACACACGGTGACGCCCAAAGGCAGCCTGACTGCCAACGACAGTGAATCGCTGCTCGCCGCTGCGCGTGATGATGCCGGCATTCTTGGCGCCGGGGAGTGGCTGATGAGCCGCGATATCGCCGCCGGGCGCCTGGTGCGGGTGTTGCCGGACTGGCAGTTGGACCCCACGGGTGGGGTGTTTCTGGTCCGGCCATCGGCGCGGTTTCCTGCGGCCACGGTGTTGGCGTTCAAGCAGTGGATCGAAGCGCGCTTCAGCCCGGTGGCGCCGTGGATCGAGATAAAGAAGTCGGAGTGAGCACTCAGCACTCGGCCAGCACACCCGTCCCGACACAAACCTATTCAAATGAAATAGATTCGCATTTATACTCCTGCACCCAATGCCCACCCCGGGCCTTGTTTCCCCGTGCAGGTCATCGTGCAGGCCGATCCCCCGAAACCCTCGTTGTTGTCCACCCTGGTGCGTCATTACGACGAACTGGTGGAGCATGTTCGCCGCCGTTTCGGTGAGCGGGGCTTCGCTCGCGAAGTGGTTCACGACGTGTGCGTGCAACTGCTGGAAAAGCACGAGAAAGAGGGCGTGCGCACGCCGCTGGCGCTATTGCGCAAGATCACCCATGACAACGCCGTCAGCCGCTACCGCAGTGACCGCCGCCGCCAGACCTGGCTTGTCGCGGTGCCTGAGTTGCCCGAGGTGGATGCCGGGATCGCCAGCCATGAGCGTCAACTGGACGCCGCGCAAACCCTGGACCGGCTGATCCAGGCCGTCGAGAACCTGCCGCCGCGCTGCCAGATGGTGTTTGTCATGCACAAGATCCATGAACTGCCGCAAGCCGAGGTGGCTGAACGTCTCGGTATTTCCCTGAAGACCGTCGAAAAACACCTGCGCCTGGGCATGGCCGCCTGCCGCGAGTATTTGGGCCGCGAGGTGGCTTCATGAGCGGCAACCCCAAACCGGGCAAGTACATCGAGGAAGACCAGGCCATCGCCCAACTGCGTGAGGCGCTCAAGCAGCGCTTCCCGATGCCGGACCCGGCGCCACGCAAGAAGCGGCTCAAGGCGACCCACGTCGGCCTGTTGTCGTTGGCGCTGTTGGCGGGAGTGGCCTGGCTCGATCCGGCGTATCACAGCGAGCATTACCTGACTCAGGTCGGCCAACGGCAGACCCTGCAACTGGCCGACGGCAGCCAGGTGGCGCTGGACAGTGCCAGCGAGCTGACGGTCAGTTGGCACCTGCTCAGCCGCCGCAGCGAACTTCGCCGTGGGCAGGCGCTGTTCGAGGTGTCGCCGAGGGTCTACCGACCTTTCCTGGTGGACGCAGGGCCCGCGCAGGTGCGGGTAGTGGGCACGCGCTTCAATGTCAGTCGCCAGGGCGACGATGTGCGGGTCACCGTCGCCGAAGGGCGGGTCGCGGTGCGTGCTGGCGAGGCGTCCAGTCTGCTCGAGTCTGGCCAGCAGGTGCGTGTGCATGCGGGGCGTCTGGAGCCGGTGGCGCGGGCCGACGCCGGTGAGGTGGGGGCGTGGCGCAACGGTCAACTGATGTTCGAAAGCACGCCGTTGGCCGAAGTGATCGGCGTCATCCAGCGCTACCACGCGCAGCCGATCCGGCTGAGCGGCCCGGGGCTGGACAGCCTGCCGGTGTCCGGGGTGTTCGACAGCGGCCATGTCGAACGGCTGCTGGCCTTGTTGCCGGGGATTCTGCCGCTGACCGTGAGCACTGCCGCCGACGGTTCGGTGCTGATCACGGCGCGGGTGAAAAAATAATGTCGTCACGGGGTAGGGTTGTGCGCGGCGGGTGACGGCTATCTCCATGTCCCCTTATTTCGTGGAGTGCAGTACGTGAGTCAGTTCCTTTTACGCGCGCCGTTGCCCCTGTCACTGCTGGCTGCCGGCGTGCTCTCGAGTCCGTTCGCCCTGGCGCAGTCCGCTGTGCTGGAGGTCGACATGCCGGCGGCATCGCTGGAAAAATCGCTCAACACCCTGGCGCGCCAGGCCAATGCGCAGATCCTCTTCGCTGGCGAGGCGACCGCGGGCAAGGCGGCCCCGGCGCTCAAGGGGCGCTACACCCTGGAACAGGCCCTGCGCCAATTGCTGGGCAACAGCGGCCTGAAAGCGCAGGAGCGTGACGAGCACACTTTCATCGTCGTGCCGGGCGCCGCGGAACCTGTGGAAGTGCCGGCCAGCGCGGATGCTGCCGTCGAGCTGTCCAGCCTGGAAATCACCTCGTCCCGGACCAGCAGCAACCTAGTGCCGCAGGCCCGCCAAGTCAATGTGCTCGAGCGTGAGCAACTGGAGCAATTGCGCCAGGGCTCGGACAGCCTGGCCACCGTGCTGGCGAAGAGCATTCCCGGCATGGCCGACTCCAGCCGCACCATTACCGACTACGGCCAGACCCTGCGCGGGCGGACCATGCTGGTGCTGGTGGACGGCGTGCCGCTGAACACCAACCGCGACTCGTCGCGCAACCTGGCGAACATCGACCCGGCGTTGATCGAGCGTGTCGAAGTGATTCGCGGCAGCAGCGCGATCTACGGTGCGGGCGCAACCGGCGGCATCATCTCCATCACCACTCGCCCGGCGGGCGGCGAAACCCGCGCCGAGACCAGCCTGACGGCGGTGTCGCCCCTTAGCCGGCTGGGCCGCGACGGCCTTGGCGGTCAGTTGCAGCAGCATTTTTCCGGCGCGCAAGGGCCGGTGGACTACGCGCTGGACTTCGGTGCCCGGCATATCGGCGCGTCCTACGATGCCAACGGCAAACGCATTGCCCCCGAGCCCAGCCAGGGCGACCTGTTCGATGCCAACGCCTTCAACATCGGCGGCAAACTGGGCCTGCGCATCGATGACGAGCAGCGCATCCAGCTCTCCGCCAGCCACTACAACGCCGACCAGGACACCGACTACACCGCCGATCCCTCCGTGTCACGCCTGCCGCCTGGCTCGGTGGCGGCGCAGCCGCTGTCCGGGCTGTCGCTGGATGAGCAGAACCAGATCAAGAACACCTTGCTCAACCTGGAATACGCCCACGCCGATGTGCTCGGCAGTACGCTCAACGCGCAGATTTACTACCGTGACTTCTTCACCCGCTTTACCCCGTTCGACGCCCGCGGCGTGGCCACGCGCGGGCGCAATGTCGACCAGGTGACGCAGAACAGCGAAGTGTTCGGCAGCCGCGTGACCCTGCGCACGCCGCTGGGCCAAGCCGGCGACACCGAACTGCTGTGGGGTGCGGACTTCAACCATGAACGCAGCGACATGCCCATCGATATCTTCGATCCACGGGTGTTCGACGCCAGCGGCGGCCGGGTCTTCGAGAAGATCGGCAAACTCAGCTACATGCCCGACCTGACCACCCGCAGCCTGGGCGGCTTCGCCCAGTTGCAGCACAAGTTCAACGAGCAATGGTCGGTGGAGGGCGGCATTCGCTACGAGTACGCCACGGCGCGCTATGACGACTTCGTGCCGCTCTCGGAATCCACGGCTACTTCGCCGGTGACCGTCGCCGGCGGCGAGGTCAACTACGACGCCTTGTTATCCAACATCAGCCTCAGCTACTCGCCAGTGGCGGGGCAGACGCTGTACGCGGCCTTCAGCCAGGGCTTCCAGTTGCCGGACATCGGCGTGCAGATACGCAACGCCCGACGCGGTTTCGATATCGACTCCTCGAACCTGGAGCCGGTCAAGACCAACAACTACGAGCTCGGCTGGCGTGGCGCCGTGGGTGAACAGACCCTGGCGAGCCTCGCGCTGTTCTACACCACCTCCAAGCTGGGAGACGTGCAGAGCTTCAACAACGGCCTGATCCTCACCCGCACTCAGGAGCGCATCTATGGCGTCGAAGGCAGCGCCGACTGGCTGACCGCCGATGAACGCTGGGGCGCAGGCGGCTCGTTCAGTTGGCTCAAGGGCCGCGAGAAACCGGACAACAGCGACTGGCAAGACATGACCGGCTACCGCATCCCGCCGCTGAAAGTCACGGCCTACGTGCAGTACAAACCTGATGAGGACTGGAGCCACCGTGCCCAGCTGACCTGGTTCGACAGCGACGACTATCGCCTCGACGGCGTTGCCAGCTTTGGCCGGCGCAAGGTCGACGGCTATGCCACCGTGGACCTCATCAGCCAATACCGGCTGAGCGCCGATGACCAGGTCAGCGTCGGCATCCAGAACCTGTTCAACCGCGACTATTACCCGCTGTACAGCCAGTTGATGCGCAACAGCACCAACACCAGCCACCTGCCTGCGCCGGGCACGGTACTGACGGTGAGCTACACGCATCAGTGGTAAGGGCTGCGGCAGGTGCATGACGCGTTGGCTTCACCGCACTTGACGGTGGGCCAGCGCGCCGGGGAAGCTTGCCCATCACCCACAGGAGCCCGCCATGGACCTCGCCACCCTTGCGCTATTCATCCCCGCCTGCTTCGCCCTGAACATGGCGCCCGGGCCGAACAACCTGCTATCGCTCAACAACGCCAGCCGCTACGGCTTGCGCACCGCCTGCGCGGCAGGCGTCGGCCGGCTGTTCGCCTTCGCCGGGATGATCGTGCTGGCAGCGCTGGGCCTGGCGGTGCTGCTGCACACCAGCGAATACCTGTTCCTGGCGATCAAGGTGCTGGGCGCGTTCTACCTGTTCTACATCGCCTGGCAACTGTGGCGGGCGCCGGTCGGGCAGAGCGGACCGGTGGGAGAGCGCAACGGCGGGGTGATGCGGCTGGCGCGGCAGGAGTTTTTCGTGGCGGCGGGAAATCCGAAAGCCATCTTGATCTTCACCGCCTTCCTGCCGCAGTTCGTCGTGATAGACAGCCCCGTGCCAGTCAGCGAGCAACTGCTCTGGCTCGGCGTGATGTTCCTGATGCTGGAATGGCTGGCGATCGGCATCTACGCCTGGCTCGGCGCGTACTTGCAACGCTGGTTCAACCAGCCCGGGCCGCGACGGGTGTTCAACCGGGTCAGCGCCGGGTTGTTGGGTTGTGCGGGGCTGGGGTTGCTGGCGGCGCGGCGGGGCTGAGATGTGCTCGACGGCGGCCCTTCCGGGCCGCCATTCATTGGCCTGTACGATGCGCTCCCCTTGGGGAGCCTGCCCTCGACACCTCAAGGTGCCGAGCTATTCTGCGTTGATGGCTTTTCGCCGCAATCTAGTTGCAATCAAGCTCAGGCATGACGTGCCGGCGGCGTCATGGTGCTACCACTTTTCCAGGACGGTATTGATGAAGCGGACAATCAAAATAATGGGACAAACCGCTGGCTTCTTTTCTGTAGCGGTTTGTGCGCTTCAGGCTCACGCATTCCAGCTTTCTCCCAACGGCACAGTTGCTGAACGGGAAATGGCCAGGACACAGGGGGTCATTTATAAAGCGTCCGTCCCGTTCCTTGACGCCGCAGTACACAGCTTTGCCGATCCTGCGCATGAAGCACTGACCCAGCGAATCTTCGGCTGCGATGGTGACTGGAAATATTGCAATACACCGGATCTGGAGAACGCTGGCCCCTATGTGATCGCAGGCGTGCGCTGGAATGATGACCCGGTGTTTATGCCCAGCCTCGAAGATGGGAAGACACGCGGCTGCAATGGCAAATACTCGGTTGGCTTCATCACCCAGACGCGCTGCTGGATCAATCTGTTCAACAAAGCCGAGGAGGAGAGTGCGAGCAACCCGCAGGCGTATATGGGAAAGGGCAATTACATCAGCCGTTCGCATTTTGGTGATCTGCAATTTCTCCACGCCATGGCTTCGCAGGACGGGGTGCCAGCAGAGGTCACTCGCGCTGAGATCCTGATGTGGGCTGAGTTCGCATGGGGTGTGGCGGACGGCACCTATTCGCTCGGAACCTACTTGAAGGACATTCCCATCGAGGGTTGGGAGCGGCACTTCAGCAATGACCAGACGGTGCAGGATCTGTTCACCGTAGGTCGCCCGTGGCTGCGGGCTCATGTCAACGAAGTGGCACTCGGCAGTCTGATGCACCTTGTCCAGGACAGTTTTGCCGAAGGGCACGTGGACCGTCGTGAAGAAATCAATGGGGAAAAATGCGCGGACGGCACACAGGCGGTCTTCGGGCGAATCAGAGAGTTTCACTCTTATGCGGGGCAGGACCATGGCAAGCACAAGGATGACGATGCGAGCGAAAGCGCCAGGCAAACGCTGATGAGACATGATCCTGATGTGGTTGACGCCGGGAAGAGGCTAAGAGGTCTTTTTGCCGACAAGAAATCCTGGGCCGAGGTCAGGCCTTATCTGGAGGGTTGTGTATTTGCCTTGGCCATAAAAACCCGGGTCTCTTCATCCGGAGATAATTACCTGAGGTCAGCGGGGCGTTGATAGACGATTTGCCAGGACGATGCCGGCCAGAAATATCAGGTGAGCGGAAAAACCCGATGTCTTATTGGGAAATGTTCTGAGACCAAACAAGGCGCTGGCCTATCCTTGAAGACGCACTGCGAGCTCGGAGCTGCAGTCCTTCAACAGTCAGGGAGTCATGGACATGCTATCTACGCTGGAACTGCGCGATATCGTCGAGAAGAGTTTTTTACCGGTTCGCTGCCGCTGCACCTTGGCCGCTGATCATTCGCTGACTGTGCAGTTGTTCGACCGCAGCCAGCGCGTCGATCTGCAGGTGAACGGCATTCGTGTCGAGCAGTTGAACAGCAGCCGCGCCATTTCCAGTCTGGTCAGCAAGCTGCGCTGCGATCTGCTGGACAAGCAGAACAATGTGGTTCAACTGCGCGACGCCGGGTAACTGCACCCCCATGTTGTAGTGTGCTCAATCGCGATAGAACGTCTGCACCAGGTGATAGCCGAATTTGCTCTTGATCGGACCATGCACGGTACGCAGGGGCTTTTTGAAGATCACCTGGTCGATCGCGCCCACCATCTGGCCTGGACGTACTTCACCCAAATCGCCGCCGCGCTTGCCCGACGGGCAGGTGGAGTATTTCTTCGCCAGCACGTCGAAGGCTTCGCCCTTGGCGATGCGCTGCTTGAGCTGCTCGGCCTCTTCTGCGGTCTTGACCAGGATGTGTCGGGCCTGTGCTTTCATGATGCGGGTGCCTCGGGGTTGCGGGTAAAAGCCGGCGATTATGCCTGATCGCGCAGCTCGATGCGGTCGCGAAAATGTTCCAGCGCCTGGGGATTGGCCAAGGCGTCGGTGTTTTTCACCGGCAGGCCATGGACCACGTTGCGCACCGCCAATTCGACGATCTTGCCGCTGATGGTCCGCGGGATGTCCGCCACCTGGACGATCACCGCCGGGACATGGCGGGCGCTGGTGTTGTCGCGGATCACCTTGCGGATCCGTGTCTGCAGGGCGTCATCCAGTTGTACGCCGTCCGCCAGGCGGACGAACAGCACCACGCGCACGTCGTGCTGCCATTGCTGGCCAATAGCGATGCTGTCCAGCACCTGCTCGACCTTTTCCACCTGGCGATAGATCTCCGCGGTGCCGATGCGCACGCCGCCGGGGTTGAGCACGGCGTCCGAGCGACCGTGGATCGCCAGGCTGCCGTTGCTGAATTCCTCGGCGTAATCGCCCTGGCACCAGACGCCGTCGAACTGGCTGAAATACGCGGCCTTGAAGCGTTCGCCGTCGGGGTCGTTCCAGAATCCGAGAGGGATCGCCGGGAAGTGCCGGGCGCAGACCAGCTCGCCTTTTTCATCCCGCACCGGCTGGCCCTGGTCGTTCCACACCTCGACGGCCATGCCCAGACCCTTGCACTGGATCACGCCGCGGCGCACCGGCAGGGTCGGGTTGCCGAGGACGAAGCAGGAGACGATATCGGTGCCGCCGGACATGGAAACCAGGCAAATATCTTCCTTGATGTCGCGGTAGACATAGTCGTAGCTGTGCGGCGACAGCGGCGAGCCGGTGGACAGCAACAGGCGCAGGCGCTCCAGGCGGTGGCTGTGGCACGGCTGCAGGCCGGCCTGTTCGAGCGCGGCCAGGTACTTGGCGCTGGTGCCGAAGACGCTGATGCCCTCGGCATCGATCAGGTCGAGCAGGCGCTGCGGCGCCGGGTGGAAGGGCGAACCGTCATACAGCACCAGCGTGGCGCCGAGGGCCAGGCCGCTGACCAGCCAGTTCCACATCATCCAGCCGCAAGTGGTGTAGTAGAACAGGCAGTCGTCCTCGCGCAGGTCGTTGTGCAGGCCGTGTTCCTTGAGGTGCTGGAGCAAGACGCCGCCGGCGCTGTGGATGATGCACTTGGGCACGCCGGTGGTGCCGCTGGAATAGAGGATGTACAGCGGATGATCGAAGGGCAGGGCGACGAATTCGGGCTCGTCGCCGCGTTGATAAAAGTCCTGCCACAGGCTGATGCGGGCGGGGGTACGGAAGGCGTCCGGGCGGATATCGTCCTGGCTGTACGGCACCACCAGCAACTGTTCGAGGGCGGGCAGGGCCGCCAGCACCTCGTTGATCTTGTCCACCTGGGACAGGGATTTGCCGGCGTACTGGTAGCCGGCGCAGACCAGCAGCAGTTTCGGCTCGATCTGGCCGAAGCGCTCGACGATGCCCTGGGTGCCGAACTCCGGCGACGAACTGGACCAGATCGCGCCGAGGCTGGTGCAGGCGAGCATCGCCACCACGGTCTGCCAGGTGTTGGGCATGCACGCCGCGACACGGTCGCCGACGCCGATGCCGATGGCCTTGAAGGCCCGTTGCAGACCGGCAACCTCGGCCGCCAGTGCCGCGTAAGTGAGGGTGACGCGCTGGCCGTCTTCGCGGACTGAAACCAGTGCCGTGGCGTTATCGCGGCGGCGCAGCAGGTGCTCGGCGAAATTCAGGGTGGCGCCGGGAAACCAGCGGGCATCGGGCATCCGCGGGCCTTCTTCCAGCACCTGGGTGGGAGGTTGCTGCCAGCGCACGCCGAAGCGCTCGGCCAGCGCCTGCCAGAAGGCCGGCCGCTGCTCGATGCTCCAGCGGTGCAGGTCGTGGTAGTCGGCCAGTCCGAGGTTGAACCGGCGATTGATCTCGCCGCGGAACTGATCCATGTGGCTTGCCTGAATACGCGCCTCGCTTGGGCGCCAGAGCACATCGTTCATGCCGATTCCCCTTGTTCAACGGCCTGTTCTGAGTTTATTCGACGCTGGCGCTTTTCACCTCGGTGGAGGCCGACCAGATCCGGTAGCGGACTTCGACCCCTTCAGGAACGTAGATCACCACCGGCAGCTTGCTGTTGTAGCGCAGCAGGAAACCGTCGCCGATCACCGGGACGAAGGCTTTGGTTTTGCTCTTGTCGGGGCAGGCCATCAGGGTCGACGCCGGGCCGGAGACTTTTTCCAGCCGGTAGTAGGGATAGCCCCAGCCTTGCAGGTCTTTCTCTTCGAGCGTGCCGCCGAGGCGCTGGCGGTTGCAGTCCACCAGCAGTTCCTTGCCGGCCAGCACTTCGAGCTTGAAGGCGCTTTCGTCTTCCTGGGCGGGCAGGTGGATGACCTGGCGGGTGAAGCCTTTCTCGGCTTCCGGGTAGGGGGCGACATCCTTGAGGCTGGCGGCCACGGCGAACGGGCTGATCGCCAGCGACAAGGTGAACAGGGCAGTCAGGGAAAGCGGGCGCATAGCGGCTCCTTGCAGGTTTTTCGGGTCAGTCATGCCGGTCAGCCGCGGGCGTCGCTCGCCCTGTTAATCACTGGGCGAGCCAGCCGCCATCGATGTTCCAGGCGGCGCCGCGCACCTGGCTGCCGGCTTCACTACAGAGGAACAATACCAGCTCACCCAGATGTTGCGGCGTGACGAAGGCCACGGATGGCTGCTTCTCCGCCAGCAGATCGTGTTGCGCCTGCTGCGGGTCGGTGCCGTTGGCGATGCGGTCGTCGATCTGCTTCTGCACCAGCGGCGTCAGCACCCAGCCGGGGCAGATCGCGTTGCAGGTGATCGGCGTGGTCGCGGTTTCCAGGCCGACCACTTTGGTCAACCCGACCACACCGTGCTTGGCCGCCACATAAGCGACCTTGCCCACCGAGCCGACCTGGCCATGCACCGAGGCGATATTGACGATCCGCCCCCAGTTGCGCGCGCGCATGCCCGGCAGGGCGAGGCGGGTGCAGTGGAACACCGCCGAGAGGTTGAGGGCGATGATCGAGTCCCAGCGCTCCACCGGGAATTCCTCCACCGGCGCGACATGCTGGATACCGGCGTTGTTGACCAGGATATCGACGCCGCCGAATTCCGCTTCGGCGTAAGCGAACAGCGCTTCGAGTTGGGCGACGTCGCCGAGGTCAGCCGGGTGATGGGCGACCTTGCCGCCATGGCCGGCGACCTCGGCCAGCGCCGCGGCCGGGTCGCCGAAGCCGTTGAGCAGCACATTGGCGCCGGCGGCGGCCAGGACCTTGGCGATGCCCAGGCCGATGCCGCTGGTGGAGCCGGTGACCAGTGCGGTTTTTCCGTGAAGACTCATATGTGGCTCCTCAAACGATGCCGGTGGCGTAGAAAGTGGCGATCACGACGAACACCGCCAGGGTCTTGATCAGGGTAATACCGAAAATGTCCTTATAGGCTTCGCGGTGGGTCAGGCCGGTTACCGCCAGCAGGGTGATCACCGCGCCGTTGTGCGGCAGGGTGTCCATGCCGCCGCTGGCCATGGCGGCCACGCGGTGCAGCACTTCCAGCGGGATATTGGCGGCATTGGCCGCGGCGATGAAGCTGTCGGACATCGCCGCCAGGGCGATGCTCATGCCGCCGGACGCCGAGCCGGTGATCCCCGCCAGCAGGGTCACGGTGATCGCTTCGTTGACCAGCGGATTGGGAATCGCGCGCAGGGCGTCGGCCAGCACCAGGAAGCCCGGCAACGAGGCGATCACCGCGCCGAAGCCGTATTCCGACGCGGTGTTCATCGCCGCCAGCAGCGCGCCGCCTACCGCGCTCTTGGTGCCTTCGGCCAGGCGACTCTTGATCGCCTTGAAGCCTGCCACCAGCACCAGCAGGATGCCCAGCAACAAGGCTGCTTCCACCGCCCAGATTGCGGTGAGCTTGGCGATGTCGGTCTGTACCGGCGCGGCCATGCCCGGCAGTTGCAGGCTGTGGCTCTTGCCGTACCACTCAGGAATCCAGTGGGTGAACAGCAGGTTCATGACGCCCACCAGCAGCAACGGCGACAGCGCCAGCAGCGGGTTGGGCAGGCTCAGGTCGTCAGCGGTTTCCGGCTCGTTGCGCAGTTCGGTGCCGTAGCCTTCGCCGGCGCGCTGGGCCTTGTTGCGCTGGCGTTGCAGGTAAAGCATGCCGCTGCAAAACACGAACAGCGTGCCGATCAGCCCCAGCCACGGCGCGGCCCAGGCCGTGGTGTTGAAGAAGGTGCTGGGAATGATGTTCTGGATCTGCGGCGTGCCGGGCAGGGCGTCCATGGTGAAGGAGAATGCGCCCAGGGCGATGGTCGCCGGAATCAGCCGCTTGGGGATGTTGCTCTGGCGGAACATCTCGGCGGCGAACGGATAGACCGCGAACACCACCACGAACAACGACACGCCGCCGTAGGTCAGCAGGGCGCAGACCAGCACGATCACCAGCATTGCCTGGCGTGTGCCGAGCAGGCGGATCGCCGCGGCGACGATGGAGCGGGAAAAGCCCGACAGCTCGATCAGCTTGCCGAACACCGCGCCGAGCAGGAACACCGGGAAATAGAGTTTGATGAAGCCGACCATCTTCTCCATGAACACCCCGGTGAAGGCGGGCGCGACGGCGGACGGGTCAGTGAGCAGGACAGCGCCGAGGGCGGCGATGGGGGCAAACAGGATGACGCTGTAACCGCGGTAGGCAGCGAGCATCAGCAGCGCCAGGGCTGCGAGGGCAATGATCACACTCATCGAGTGTCTCCTTGGTGAATCTTGTTTTTGTTGGGTTCAAGGAGATAGCGGGAATCGTGCCAATTGGTTAAGTTGCTGATTTATAAGGGGAAAAGTTTGTTTTTTGGTCTGGGTGGACGAATTTGTCTCTTAAGTGAGAATTTTTTAGGGTTTTAGGGCCTCATCGCTAGCAAGCTAGCTCCTACAGAGGGGGGCGGGCACCCGATTCCCTGTAGGAGCTAGCTTGCTAGCGATGAGGCCAGAAAGTCCAATCCCAAAAAAGAGACATAAGTCTCTTTATGGAGACGAAATCCCCAGCGCCACCAGCTTCTTGTACAACGTCGACCGCCCCAACCCCAATTGCCGCGCCGCCTCCGGCACATTCCCGGCACACCGCGCCAGCGCGTTCTGCAGCAATTCCCGCTCGAACGCCTCGCACGCCTCGCGATAGCCCTGCACCGGCGCATCCACCACCGCCAGCGGCTGCAACGGCCCCAGCGCCGACTGGATATCCGTCACTCCCAGCCGCGCCTGATCCGCCAGCAACGTCGCCCGCTCCAGCACGTTGCGCAACTCGCGGATATTCCCCGGCCAGGCATGCCGGCCCAAGAGGGCGAGGGCGTCGTGTTCCAGCTCATGACGGCTGCCCAGTTCCTCGAGGATGGTCTCGCTCAAGGCCGGCAAATCGTCCAGCCGCTCGCGCAACGCCGGGACGTCGATCGGCAGCACGTTCAGTCGGTAATACAGATCGGCGCGGAACTCGCCCCGGGCCATGGCCGCCTGCAGGTCCCGCGAGGTGGCGGCGATGATGCGCACGTCGCTCTGCAGCATCTGGTTGGAGCCCACCGGTTCGTATTCCTTTTCCTGCAACACCCGCAGCAGCTTGCTTTGCAGCGGCAGCGGCATGTCGCCGATTTCATCCAGAAACAGCGTGCCGCCTTCGGCAAGCTGCAACTTGCCGGCGCGGCCCTTGCGCTCGGCGCCGGTGAAGGCACCCGGCGCGGTGCCGAAGAACTCGGCTTCGAGCAGGGTTTCCGGGATCGCCGCGCTGTTGATGCTGACAAAGGCTTTGTGCGCCCGCGGTGAGGCGGCATGGATGGCGTGGGCCAGCAACTCCTTGCCGGTGCCGGTCTCGCCCAGCAGCAACACCGCCGAATCACTGCTCGCCGCGCGCCGGGCACGGCGTTTGACTTCCAGGCTCTGCGCGCTGGTGCCGATGAACTGGTTGAAGCTGTATTTGGCCTGGCGGGCACGCAGCAGCGAACGGGTCGAGGCCAGTTCCTGCTGCATGCTGGCGTAGCGCTTGAGCAGCGGCGACAGGCTGCGCAATTCGTCGAACAGGGCAAAACCGATGGCGCCGATCACCGCGCCGCCAGCGTCGTGGATCGGCAGGCGCATCACTACCAGCGGTTCTTTCGGCGTGTCGAGCATGTCCAGCAGCGCCGGGCGACCCTGGGTGACCACGTCGCGCATCAGGCTGCCGGGGATCACCTGCTCGCACGGCTGGCCGATGGCGGCGCTGGCATCGGTCAGGCCGAAGCGTCGCGCATAGCGCTCGTTCATCCAGACGATCCGCGCGTCGCGGTCGACGATCACCGTGCCTTCGCTGGACTGCTCGATGATCTCGAACAGCGATTTGATCGCCAGGCGGCGCACCCGCTGGTAGTCCTTGAGGCTGTCGCTGTCGTGCATGAGGTGTTCCGTCAAAGAAAAAAGTGATCAGGCCCGTGGGTCGAACGCCTCGCGCAGGGCGTCGCCGATAAACACCAGCAAGGTGAGGATCAGCGCCAGGGCGAAGAACGCGGTGAAACCCAGCCACGGCGCCTGCAGGTTCTGCTTGCCCTGGTTGACCAGCTCGCCCAGCGAGGCGCTGCCGGCGGGCATGCCGAAGCCGAGGAAGTCCAGGGCGGTCAGGGTCGAGATGGCCCCGGTGAGGATGAACGGCAGGTAGGTGAGGGTGGCGTTCATGGCGTTGGGCAGGATGTGCCGGACGATCACCAGCCGGTCCGGCAGGCCCATGGCCCGCGCCGCCTGCACGTACTCCAGGTTGCGCCCGCGGAGGAACTCGGCGCGCACCACGTCCACCAGCGCCAGCCAGGAAAACAGCGCCATGATCCCCAGCAACCACCAGAAATTCGGCTCGACGAAGCCACTGAGGATAATCAGCAGGTACAGCACCGGCAGCCCCGACCAGACCTCCAGCAGGCGCTGGCCGACCAGGTCGACCCAGCCGCCGTGATAACCCTGCAGGGCGCCGGCGGTGACGCCGATCAGCGTGCTGATGACGGTCAGCGCCAGGGCGAACAGGATCGAGATACGCGTGCCGTAGAGCACCCGCGCCAGCACGTCGCGGCCCTGGTCGTCGGTGCCCAGCCAGTTGCTCGCGCTGGGCGGGCTGGGGGCCGGCACCTGCAAATCGTAGTTGGGCGTGTCGGCGCTGAACGGCACCGGCGCAAACAGCATCCAGCCGCCGTCGCCCTCGATCAGTTCACGCACGTACTGGCTACGGTAGTCCGGCTGGAACGGCAGTTGGCCGCCGAACTGCTGCTCGGTGTAGCGCTTGAACGCCGGGAAATACAGGCTGCCCTGGTGGCCGAGCAGCAGCGGCTTGTCGTTGGCGATCAGCTCGGCGCCGAGGCTCAGGGTCAGCAAGGCGGCGAAGATCCACAGCGACCACCAGCCACGGCGGTTGCGGCGGAAATTCTGCAGGCGGCGCCGGCCCAGCGGCGACAAACGAAACATCAGCGGGCCCTCGTCGCGAAGTCGATGCGCGGGTCTACCAGCGTGTAGCAGATGTCACCCAGCAGGCGGATCAGCAGGCCGAACAGGGTGAAGATGAACAGCGAGCCGAACACCACCGGATAGTCCCGGCTCACCGCCGCGTCGTAGCTCATGCGGCCGAGGCCGTCGAGGGAGAAGATCACTTCGATCATCAGCGAGCCGGCGAAAAACACCGTGATCAGCGCCTGCGGAATGCCCGCGACCACCAGCAGGATCGCGTTGCGGAACACATGACCGTAGAGCACGCGGCGCTCGCTGAGGCCCTTGGCGCGGGCGGTGACCACGTACTGGCGGGTGATTTCGTTGAGGAAGGCGTTCTTGGTCAGCAGCGTGAGGGTGGCGAAACCGCCGATCACCAGCGCGCCCACTGGCAGCACCAAATGCCAGAAGTAGTCGGCGACCTTGCCGATCAGGCTCAGCTCGGCGAAGTTTTCCGACACCAGCCCGCGCACCGGGAACCAGTTCAGCGAGGTGCCGCCGGCGAACAGCACGATCAGCAGCAGGGCGAAGAGAAACGCCGGCAGCGCGTAGCCGATCACGATCAGGCTGCTGCTCCACGCATCGAAGGCGCTGCCATGGCGTACCGCCTTGCGGATGCCCAGCGGGATCGACACTAGGTAGGTGATCAAGGTGGCCCAGAAGCCGAGCGAGATTGTCACCGGCATCTTGTCGAGGATCAGGTCGGTGACTTTGGCACCGCGGAAAAAGCTGTCGCCGAAATCGAGGCGGGCGTAGTTACCGAGCATCAGCCAGAGCCGTTCCGGCGCTGATTTGTCGAAGCCGTATTGTTTCTTGATGGTTTCCAGCAGGGCCGGGTCGAGGCCGCGGCTGGCCCGCGAATCCACCTGCAGCGACGACGAGCCTGGCGCACCGCCGCCGATGCCTTGCAGGCGCGCCACCGCCTGCTCCACCGGTCCGCCGGGGGCGGCCTGGACGATGACGAAGTTGACCAGCAGGATCACCAGCAACGTCGGAATGATCAGCAGCAGGCGCCGCAGGATATAGGCGGTCATTTCGCGGCTCCGCTGCGTTCGGCCATTTGCGCGTTGGTCAGCGGGGTCGGGCTGACTTCCCACCAGGTGTCCAGAGCCGGGTCATTGGCGGCCGGGATTTTCGGCAGGCCGAAGCGGTTCCACCAGACGCTGGACGTGCCTGGCGGGTAGTAGTTGGGGATCCAGTAGTAATTCCATTGCAGCACCCGGTCCAGGGCATGGGCGTGGCGCTGCATGTCGGCCTGGGTGGCGGCGCGCACCAGGCCGTCGATCAGGCCATCCACCACCGGGTCTTTGAGCACCATGAAATTGTTCGAACCGGGATCGTTGGCCGCCGCCGAGCCGAAGTAGCTGTACAGCTCTAGCCCCGGCGAGGGCGACACCGGGTAGCCGGTGACGATCATGTCGTAGTCGCGGGCCATCAGGCGGTTGACGTACTGGGCGGCGTCGACGCGGCGGATCTGCATGTCGATGCCGATCTGCGCCAGCGTGCGTTTCCACGGCAGCAGCAAGCGTTCGAGGCCGTTCTGGCCATTGAGGAAGACGAAACTCAGCGGCTCGCCCTGGGCATTCACCAGGCGGTCGCCGTCCGGCTGCCAGCCGGCCTCCCGCAACAGCGCCAGGGCCTGCAACTGCTTGTCGCGGATCAGCCCGGAACCATCGGTTTTCGGCGCCTCGAACACCTGGCTGAAGACTTCATCGGGGACTTTTCCGCGCAGCGGTTCCAGCAGTTTCAGCTCGTCGGCGTCCGGCAATTCGCGGGCAGCCAGCGGGCTGTTGGCGAAGTAGCTCTGCTGGCGGATGTACAGGTCGCGCATCATCCGCCGGTTGCTCCACTCGAAGTCCCAGAGCAGGGCCAGGGCCTGGCGTACGCGGCGGTCCTGGAACATCGGGCGCTCCAGGTTGAACACATAGCCTTGGGCGCTTTGCGCCATGTCTTTGGCCAGGTGCGCGCGTTGCAGGCGGCCGTCGTCGAGGGCCGGGCCGTTGTAGCCGATGGTGTAGCCGGTGGCGGAAAACTCGCGGTTGTAGTCGTAGCCGCCACCGCGCAGGACCTGGCGGGCGACATCGGTGTCGCCGAAGTACTCGATGCGCAACTGGTCGAAGTTGTAGCGGCCACGGTTGACCGCGAGGTCCTTGCCCCACCAGTCGCGGTCGCGTTCGAAGGTGATGCTGCGGCCGTTGTCGATCCGCGCCACGCGGTACGGCCCGCTGCCCAATGGCGCTTCGAAACCGCCGCCGTTGGCGAAATCGCGGTCGCGCCACCAGTGTTCGGGCAGCACCGGCAGGGACGCGAGGTCGAGGGCCAGGGTGCGGTTCTGGTTGGTCTTGAAGTCGAAGCGCACTTGCGTCGGCGACTCCACCACCACATCGGCGACATCGGCGAACTGGGTGCGGTATTTCAGGTTGCCTTCGCGCAGCAGCAGGTCGTAGGTGAAGCGCACATCTTCGGCGCGGATCGGCTTGCCGTCGGCAAAGCGCGCCTTCGGGTCGAGGTAGAAACGCAGCGACAGGCCGTCGGCGGCCCGCTCCATGCGGCGGGCGACCAGACCGTAGACGGTGTAGGGCTCGTCCAGCGAACGTACTGCCAGCGGCGAATAGAGCCAGCCATCGATTTCACTGACACCGATGCCTTTGTCGATATACGGAAGGATGTGGTCGAACTGGCCGATCTCGATCGCCGAGCGGCGCAGGCTGCCGCCTTTGGGGGCGTCAGGGTTGGTGTAGTCGAAGTGACGGAAATGCTCCGCATAGCGCGGGGCTTCGTCGTAGACGGTTAGAGCGTGGGAAGGGGCGGCCTGGGCAGTCAGGCAGAGCGCCGTCGCGAGCAAGCTCGCTCCTACAGTGATGGTATTGCGCAACATCTTCTGTAGGAGCGAGTTCACTCGCGAAGGACCGCAGAGCGGTCCCTGGTATCGGCGCAAGACCGATCAGTCCTGGCGGCTGGTCACTTCCAGCAGGTGGTAGCCGAACTGGGTCTTCACCGGACCCTGTACTTCATTCAGCGGCGCGCTGAAGACCACGGTGTCGAATTCCTTGACCATCTGGCCTGGACCGAACGAGCCCAGGTCACCGCCCTGGCGGCTGGATGGGCACGTGGAGTTGGCTTTGGCAACGTCCGCGAAGTCGGCGCCGGCTTCGATCTGTGCTTTCAGTTCGTTGCACTTGTCTTCGCTGCTGACGAGGATGTGGCGTGCGCTGGCTCGGGCCATGGGGGGTACTCCTGTTGGGAAAAGCCAGAGCCTAACGCAATTGTTTGGCGATTTCTCCTGAAACCTTGTGGTAAGACTCCGCACTGAAGACTTTGTGCTGAACGTCCGGGCTTCAGTGCCCCGCCCGTTGCTTGCGCAATTCACACGCCGCCTTGCGCAACATCGCCTCGGTGCCTTCCCAGCCCAGGCAGCCATCGGTGATCGATACGCCGTATTCCAGCGGCCCCTTGCCCAGCGCCTGGCAGCCGTCGAACAGGTGGCTTTCGATCATCACGCCCACCAGCGAGCGGTCGCCGTCCAGCCGCTGACGCAGCACATCATCGAACACCGCCGGCTGTTTCAGCGGGTCTTTGCCGCTGTTGGCGTGGCTGCAATCGACCATGATCCGTGCCGCGATCCCGGCCTTGGCCAGCCCCTGGCGCGCTTGCTCGACACTCGCCGCGTCGTAGTTCGGGCCCTTGTGGCCGCCGCGCAATACCAAATGGGTGTCGGGGTTGCCGAGGGTTTCGACGATGGCCGGGTGGCCCTGGGCGTCGAGGCCGAAATGCCGGTGCGGATGGGCGGCGCTGCGGATCGCGTCGCAGGCGATGCCGACGCCGCCGTCGGTGCCGTTCTTGAAGCCCACTGGCAGGCCGAGGCCGCTGACCATCTCGCGGTGGATCTGCGATTCGGTGGTGCGTGCGCCGATTGCCGCCCAGCTCAGCAGGTCGTCGAAGTAGCCCGAGGCCATGGGTTGCAGCAGTTCGGTGGCGACCGGCAGGCCGAGTTCGAGCATTCCCAGCATCAATTCGCGGGACAGGCGCAGGCCGCCGTGCATGTCATCGCTGCCGTCCAGGTGCGGGTCGTAGGCCAGACCTTTCCAGCCGACCGTGGTCCGCGGCTTTTCGACGTAGGCGCGCATCACCAGCAGCAACTGGTCGCCGACACGTTGCGACAGCGCGGCAAGGCGCTCGGCGTATTCGAGGGCGGCGCGGGGATCGTGCAGGGAGCAGGGGCCGACGATTACCAGCAGGCGCGGGTCGTTGCCGTCGAGGATGTTTTTCACCGCCTGGCGGTGGTGCTGGACCTGGGCCGTGAGGGCCGTGGAAAGCGGCAACTGCTGTTTGAGTTGCATGGGGCTTGGCAGACGCAGGCTGACCGGAGTGTTGGCCGCGGCGTTGGTGTTCAGGGGCAGTGCTTGGCTGGACGCTTGCATGTTCGGATTTCCCTGGGCGGAAGGCGGGTTCTGTCCCGCGCCTTCGGCCCTATCGCTGTGTTCGACAGATACGTGTAAGTGTGTGATTGCCACCTGTACTGGACCGGTCGGAGGCGGCTGGCTGGCCCGAACGGAAGTGGCTAAATCGCCAGGCAGAGCGTTGGTAACGGTAGTCAGTGGTGGTGTTCATCTGTCGTTCCTCAATGGTGTCGGTGTGGTCTGGCCCAAAAAAACAAAACCCCCGGAGGGCGGGGCCGACCGGGGGTTTGAGTATTCTCGTATTCGGCGGCCCCTTTGAGTGGGCGCCGGTGTGGGTATCAGCGGCGCCTTTGGCTAAACCAATACCCAAAATAAAAGCCGACTGGAGCAGCCGTCCCGCAGGCAGCCACGGACACGACGGCGCGCGCGAGGCGGGCGGTGTGTTGTGCGTGGTTGTGAGGGGTGGATTGCATGGTGTGCTCCAGTTGAATGCGTTCGAGCTTACTTCAGCGTAACTGCGTGTTTCAACGATTAATTTCAATCGAAACGATTAATTACGCCTAACGTCGCAGGTAGGCCGTGAAGTCGATATCACCGGCACTGAGAATCGCCTGCACCCGGTTGTGCACGTTGAGCTTGCGCAGGATCGCCGAGACGTGGGCCTTGACCGTGGTTTCAGCGATATCGAGGTTATAGGCGATCTGCTTGTTCGACTCGCCCTTGGTCATGCGTTCCAGTACCAGCAGTTGCTTGCGGGTCAGCGCTTGCAGCAGTTCCGGGGCAAAGCCCTGGGTTTCGTTCTGGCTACGGCGGCTGCCGCTCTTCTGGGTGCGGATGATGTCCGGTGGCAGGTAGACGTTGCCGTTGAGGATCTGCTCGATGGCCTCGGTCATCTGCGAGCGCGGCGAGGACTTGGTGATGAAACCCACCGCGCCGTAGGTGATGGCTTGCAGCACCACTTGCTTGTCCTGTTCGGCGGAGACGATCACCACCGGGATGGTCGGCGCTTCGTTACGCAGGTTGATCAGCCCGCCCAGGCCGTGCATGCCGGGCATGTTCAGGTCGAGCAGGATGAGGTCGAGGTCGTCGTGTTCGCCGGTCAGCGCCAGGGCGCTGTCGAGGTCGGCGGTTTCCATCACTTCACTGCCGGGGAAACCATCGCTGATGACGTTATGGATGGCTTCGCGAAACAGCGGATGGTCGTCAGCGATCAGAATCTTGTACATGGCTTTGCACCTTATTGTTTTGGCGTTGACCGCAAGGAATCGTCGTTCAGGGAAAGACCTCGGGCGTGGCGGCAACCACGGGCAGGCCGGCGGCTTCCCAGGCATCCAGGCCGTCACGGTACCAGTACAGGCGTGTGTAGCCCAGCGCCGTGGCGCGCTTGACCGCGTTCCAGCTCAGCCAGCAATCGGAGCGGCAATAGAAGACGATCGGCCGCTGCCGGTCGCCGTTGCTGAGGCGTTGCAGGTGGCGGCTGAAATACTCCGACCACTGCGGGTTCAGCTCGCCGTCGCCGGTGTTGGCCAGCCAGTGGCTGCCGGGCAGATTGGCGTGGGCTTCGCTGTCGATGAACTGGCCGTGCAGCCACTGGCGTTTGTAGACGTCGATCAGCAGCGGCTGCGGCTGGGCCGCGAGCAGTGCCTGGAGTCCGGGGGTGTCGAGGGTTTGCGCGCCCTCGGCGCTGGCCGGGGTTGGGCTGCGGTAGAGGGTGGTGCGGTAGCCGTCGGCGGAAAACAACGGGGTGTCGGCCAAGGCAGTGCTGGCGAGCAGGCCTGAAAACGTCAGGCAGGCGAGGGCGGACAGGACGCGGGGCAGCATGGTCGGCAGTCTCATTTTTGTTATGCCGGTATTACAGGTCAGTAGCGCGGCTTTGTGAATGCGACCATCGACAGCAAAAGCGCTACCAAAGTAGTAGCCGGGCAGGCCGGGCAGGGCTCTAGCATGGGGTTTGGCGAACAACAACGAGAACCACGCCGATGGACATCCTGCTGGTTGACGATCACCCCATGCTGCGCCTGGGCCTCAGTGCCGTGCTCACCGAGGAACTGCCGGTGCGTGAAGCCGGCTCGGGCGAAGAAGCCCTGCAACGGGTTCACGAGCAGGTGCCGGGGTTGGTGCTGATGGATTTCGACCTGCCCGGCATCAGCGGCCTGGAAACCACCCGCCGCCTGCGCCAGCGCCTGCCACAACTGCGCGTGCTGTTTTTCAGTGAACACACCGAACTGGGGCTGGTGCGCCAGGCGCTGGACGCTGGCGCCTGCGGCTTCCTGTCCAAGTCGGTGACGCCGGCCACGCTGCTGGAAGCGGTGCGACGGGTGTTGTCCGGCCATGCCTACATCGAGCAGGCCCTCGCCACGCAACTGGCAACCCAGCCGCAACGGGCACAGGACAAGGATGCGCGGCTGAATGGCCTGACCCAGCGCGAGACGGAAATCTTTCTGATGCTCGCCAAGGGCACGCCGATGCGGGTGATCGCCGAACACCTGTGCCTGAGCGGCAAGACGGTTTCCAACTACCTGACTCTACTCAAGAGCAAGCTGCAGGTGAGTTCCCATGCGGAGATGGTGCACCTGGCGATCCAGACGGGGCTGCTTCGCGACGTGACAAGCTTCAAGCTGCAAGCTGCAAGTTAAGCGCGCTCCGCGAGCCGCGTCGCTTGCAGCTTGAAGTTGCCGTCAGTCCCAGGTCTTCGGACAGCCTTCACAGCCTTCCATGTTGGCATCCTGGAAGTTCGCGTAATGCTTGCGGGTTCCGCGCAGATCAGCCTTCTCCAGGTTGCTCTCGCCGAACTTGGCTTCTTGCAGGTTGGCGTCGGCGAGGATCGCGCCCTTCATGTCGGCGCGGCTCAGCCAGGTCATTTCCAGGTCGGCGGCTTGCAGGTTGGTGTTGTGCATCTTGGCCCCGGAAAGGCGGGCGAATTCAAGGTAGGCAGCACTCAGATTGGCGTCGTTGAATTTCGCGCCCTGGGCGAACATGCCCCAGGCTTGCGCGGCCACCAGGCTGGCGCCGGTGAGGTCGGCGATGCGCAGGTTGGTCTGTTGCAGGCTGGCGCGGTTGAGGTTGGCGCCCTGCAACTGGGCCTTTTCCAGATTGGCCAGGTCGAGCTTGGCGTGACGCAGGTTGGCGTTGCGCAGGTTGGCGCCGGCCAGGTTCATCTTGCTCATGTCCTGGTTGTTCAGGTCAGCGCCTTCGAGGTTGGCGTTGGGGCACTGGCTGCCCGGCTGGATCACGCAGCCATTGATAGTCAGTGGCTGGTCGTCGCCGCCGTCGTCATTGGCGATAGCGGCGAAGGCAGGGGAAATGGCAATGGCGAGAAGTAGCGGGAGGTATTTCATGGATAGCTCCTTAGAAGGCGTGCCGT
>NZ_JANLOA010000050.1:0-55515 GCF_025466035.1 Pseudomonas sp. 20P_3.2_Bac5
GAACAGGCGCTCGTCCGGCGCCGAGGTGCCATCCCAGTCGGCGACGGCCTGCGCCGTGGCCGGCAGGGCCTGGGGCAGTTCGTTGTCGGCGACGGCACGCCACAGCAGCGTGCCGATGGGGCCGACGAACGTCAGCAGCAGAAACACCACCAGCGGCGCCAGCAGACCGTAGGCCCGCCACAGGGCGGCGCGGTCCTTGCGCGCGACCACGGGCGGGGCGGTGTCGAGGGCGATTGCACTCATGTCGAATCCTCGATCGGGATCAGCGAGCGGACCAGGCGGTCCACTTGGCGTTCAGTTCGTCGATGCGGTCCACCCAGAACCCGTCATTGAGCACCAGCACATTGGCGCTGTTCTGCGGTGCGCTGGGCGAGTCGACCATGGCGGCGGGGTCGGTGTCGGCGATGCCCCGGACCGAGGTGATACCGGTGGGCTGCAGCGCCGGCCAGGCTTTCTGGTGCTCGCCTTTACCCATCACGTCGAGCAGTGCGTAGGCCTGGTCGACATTGGGCGAGTTGGCCAGGATGACCCAGCTATCCATGGTCTGCAGCGACTGGTTCCAGACCAGCCCGAACGGCTTGTGGTCCTGGCGGATGGCGTTGGTCACCCGGCCGTTGTACGAGGTGGTCATGGCAACTTCGCCCGAGGCAAGCAACTGCATGGGCTGGCCGCCGGCTTTCCAGAACAGCAATTGGCCCTTGAGGCTGTCGAGTTTCTTGAAGGCGCGCTCCACGCCGCCCGGCGTATTGAGGGTTTTGTAGACGTCGGCGGGGGCGACGCCGTCGGCCATCAGGGCGATTTCCAGGTTGCCCTTGGGGCCCTGGCGCAGGGCGCGCTTGCCGGGGAAGGTCTTGGTGTCGAAGAAATCGGCCCAGCCGCTGGGGGCGCGGGAAACCTTGCTGGTGTCGTAGCCGAGGACGAAGTTGTAGACCGCGTTGCCGACCCCGCACTCGCTCACCGCGCTGGGAATGTAGTTGTCCTTGCCGCCGATGCGCGTGTAGTCCAGCGCGACGAACAGCCCTTCGCCGCAGCCCAGTTGCAGGTCTTCGGCCTCGACCTGCACCAGGTCCCAGCCGCTGTCGGCGCCCTCGGCGCGAGTGCGCAGCAGGCCGATGCCGCCTTCCCAACTGTCTTCCACCACCTTGCTGCCGCTGGCCTGGCTGTAGGGCTGGAAGAAGATTTTGCGTTGTACATCCTGATAGGCGCCGCCCCAGGAGGCGACGGTCAGGTCACGGGCTTGCACAGTGCCGGCGAGCAGCGCCAGCCCGCACAGTGCAAGGGTAAAGCCGCGGACGGTACGGGGTGTGTTCATGATGTGACTCCCAGCCTTTTGGAATGATTGTTCGTTGGCAGTGAAAGAGAAACTCATCGTCTCGATGCGCTTGTTTTTATGATTTGGCGTTAACGCAGGATCATCGCCTGAGACGAGGGCAGGGCCAGTGCGACCTTCTCGCCGGGCAGCGGCGCGGCGCGCCCGAGGCTGCCGGGGTTGTAGGTCATCGCCAGCTCCGTGCCGCGGTCCATGCGCAGGCGCAACTTGCAGTGCGCGCCGTGGAAGATGCTGTCGATCACGAACGCGCTGATCGCCGGCTCTCCCGGCGCCGCCAGACGCAGGTTTTCCGGGCGGATGGCCAGCGCGGCGCCGTCACCGACGGCCAGGTGCTCGTCGCTGCAATGGGCCTCGTGCAGGGTGCCGCTTTCTTCGAGGCGTATCTGGGCCTGACTGCCGGAGCGGGACACCAGCGTGCCCTCGAGCAGGTTGGTCTCGCCCAGGAAGTTGGCGACGAAGCGGGTCGCCGGGCGGCTATAGAGCGTCTCGGGGCGGTCGATCTGGGCGATCTTGCCTTCGTTGAACACCGCCACCCGGTCGGACAGGGTCATCGCTTCGTCCTGGTCGTGGGTGACGTAGACGAAGGTGATACCCAACTGTTTATGGATGGCCTTGAGCTCCAGTTGCATGTGCTCGCGCAGGGCTTTGTCGAGTGCGCCCAAGGGTTCGTCCATCAGCAGGATTCGCGGGCGATAAACCAGGGCGCGGGCCAGCGCCACGCGCTGTTGCTGGCCGCCGGACAACTGGCCGGGGCGGCGGTCCTCGAACCCTTCGAGGCGCGCCAGGGCCAGGGCCTCCTGGACCCGGCTGCGGCATTCGGCGGCGGACACCTTGCGCAGGTTCAGCGGGAAGGCGACGTTCTGCGCCACGCTCATGTGCGGGAACAGCGCGTAGCTCTGGAACACCACGCCCATGTCGCGCTTGTAGGCCGGCAGCTTGCTGATGTCGTTGCCGTCCATGAGGATGCGCCCGCGGTCCGGGGCGTCGAAACCGGCGAGCATCATCAGTGTGGTGGTCTTGCCCGAACCACTGGGGCCGAGCAGGGACAGGAACTCGCCCTGGCGGATGTCCAGGTGCAGGTCGTTGACCACCCAGGAACGCTCGTCGTAGGTCTTGTGCACTTGTTCGAAGCGCACCAGCACCGGTGCGTTGGCGGTATCGGATTCAACGGTGGGTGGCGGGGGCATATCGGCCTTGGGCAATGGACGAAGGGTCTGGAGATTCATGGACGAATACCTGCCAGCACTTCGTCCAGCGCCTGGGACAGCGCTTTGAGAATAGTCTGGATCTGATCGGCATCGACGATCAGCGGCGGTGCCATGACCAGGGTGTCGCCCAATGCCCGCAGGAGGATGCCGTTGCGTTGCAGGACGTTGCTCACCTGCTGGGCGATTTTCAGCGTCGGCGCGAAAGGCTGGCGGGTGTCCTTGTCGGCGACGAATTCCAGCGCCGCCATCAGGCCGATGCCGCGGGCCTCGCCCACCAGCGGATGACTGGCCAGCGCCTGGATGCCGGCCTGGAACGCCGGGGCGACTTCGCGAACGTGGGCGACGATATCCAGCTCGTCATATAAACGCAGGGTTTCCAGCGCCACCGCCGCCGCCACCGGGTGACCGCCGTAGGTGTAGCCGTGGCCGAGGCCGCCGAGTGCCTGGCTCTGGTCGGCGATCACCTGATAGATGCGGTCGCTGATCAGCAGCGCGGAAATCGGTTGGAACGCGGCGGACAGCCCCTTGGCGCAGGTCAGCATGTCCGGCTCGATGCCCATGGCCTGGCAACCCCAGTAATGGCCGGTGCGACCGAAGCCGCAGATCACTTCGTCGGCGACCATCAGAATGTCGTATTTGCGCAGCACCGCCTGGACCTTGGCGAAGTAACCCGCGGGCGGCAGGATGACGCCGCCGGTGCCCATCACCGGCTCGGCGAAGAAGGCGCCGATGGTGTCCGGGCCGGCGTCGAGAATGCTCTGTTCCAGTTCCTCGGCCAGGCGCGTGGCGAAGGCTTCTTCGCTTTCGCCGGGCAGGCCTTGGCGATACAGGTGTGGGCAACGGACATGGATCACATCGGCCAGCGGCTCGCCCCAGCCGGTGTGCATGTTTGGCAGGCCGGTCAGGCTGGCGGCGGCGAGGGTGGTGCCGTGGTAGCTGCGCTGACGGGCGATCAGGCGGGTCTTGCCGGGTTTGCCGATCGCCGTGTGGTAGTAGCGCACGAACTTGATCGCGGTATCGACGGCTTCGGAGCCGGAGCTCTGGAACACCACCTTGTTCAGGCCGGCGGGTGCGCGTTCGGCCAGCGCTTGCGCCAGATCGGCGGCCGGGCCGTGGCTGCGGTGGGCGAAGGTCTGTTGATAAGGCAGCTTGAGCAACTGCTCGTAACCCGCCTGCGCCAGGCGCGGCTGGCTGAAGCCCAGCGTTGCGCACCACAGGCCCGACATCCCCTCGATAAAACGCTGGCCGTGTTCATCGAACACATAAATCCCCTCGCCACGTTCCATCACCAGCGGGCCCACCTGTTCGTGCAGGCGAAGGTTGGTCTGGGGGTGGAGATGGTGGGCGATATCTCGTTGGGCCAGAGCCGAACCGCGAGCAGTCATGACGTCATCCTCTTGTTGAGCTGTATGCGTATGCGTTACGTGGTTCCATTTTTACGAGCATTTTTTGATTGCGTCAAATGTTTTGTGTTTCGCACAGAGGAACGTTGTTTCTCTATTTGTATTCGGCTTGTATGTCTTGAGAGTTGCAGTGTGCTCAAGATCGAGCGCCGTCCGCACGGCGCATCGCGAGCAAGCTCGCTCCTGCATTGGTTGCAACGTGCCATGGCCTGTGGGATTCGGGTTGCCAGCCTTTGGGCGTTTGATGATCCATCGCGTGAAAGCGGTTGGGATTGACTTGATACTGCGTCCTACAGGCAAGCCGGGCAACTATGGCCTGGCAGACATATGCGCGTTGCAACCGATGGAGGAGCGAGCTTGCTCGCGATGCGCCGCGCGGGCGGCGCTCGATTTCAAGAGCGCTTGAAAACCGCCGGCTAGCACTTGTTCGCCATTCCCCAATCCCCAACTCGCTACCCTTGCCGAGCAAATCTGTAAGCGCAAGAAACTACAAAACCCAAACCTGCAAGAACCAAGCCTTTTCATAAAGGCGTTTCGCCTGTGCGAACAGAGGCTTTATCTCCTTACCGCGAGCAGCTACTCTCTGGCACTTGAACCAGGCAGCAAGGATCTTCGATGAGCGAAGAAGCGAAACAAGGTGGCGTCAGGTCGGTGCAATTGGCCCTCGACGTGCTCGAACGGGTGGCGGGAGCCGATGGTGAAATCGGCGTCAGCGAGCTGGCGGTGCAATTGGGGACCACCAAGGGCTCGGTGTTCCGTCACCTGAAAACCCTGGTCGATCGCGGCTACCTGAGCCAGAACCCGCAGAACTCACGGTATCGGCTGGGCATCCAGGCCTATGTGCTGGGCCGGGTGGCGGCGAGCGGGGTCGATGTGCTCAGCGCCTCCGCCGACGCCATTCGCGACCTGCGCGATGAGCTCGGCCTGTCGGTGGTGTTGTCGGTACTGCAGGGGCGGCGCTTGATGGTGGTGGAAACCCAGTTGGGCAAGTCCACGCTGGAAATTGGCGTGCGCCACGGCACCGAGTTGCAGTTGCATTGCAACGCCCAGGGCAAGGTCGCGCTGGCCTTTGCCCGGCAATTGAAGGTCGAGCAGCTTGCCGGGCAATTAGCGGCGGTCACGCCGTTCACCATCACCGACCTGGCGACCCTGACGCAGCAGGTGGAGCAGACTCGCAGCCAAGGCTGGGCGGCGGCGATCGAGGAAGAAACCCAGGGCATCTCGGCCATCGCCGCGCCGATCATGGGCATCAATGGTGAACTGATCGGCACCCTCGCGCTGGTGGCGACGGTGCAGGACATCCACCGCGAGATCGATCCCGAACAGGTTCGCGCCCTGAAGAAAGCCGCGCTGCGCACGTCCTGGAACATGGGCTTCAAGGGCGAGTTCTGATTTCCGCCGCGCGACGACGGGTGCTTGCATAAGCGCGACGCTCGAAATACTGTATGGATATTCAGTATTTCGAGAGCCGGCCCATGCAACTCATCGCCAAGCTCGGCATCCTCGCCGACGCCGCCAAGTACGACGCCTCCTGCGCCAGCAGCGGCGCGCCCAAGCGCAGTTCGAAGGGCCGCGACGGGCTCGGCGCCACCAACGGCATGGGCATCTGCCACAGCTACACCCCCGACGGGCGCTGCGTTTCGCTGCTCAAGGTGCTGCTCACCAACTTCTGTCTCTACGACTGCCAGTACTGCATCAACCGCCGTTCCAGCAATGTGCCGCGGGCGCGTTTCACGCCCGAGGAAGTGGTGCGCCTGACCCTGGATTTCTACCGGCGCAACTGCGTCAGCGGGCTGTTCCTCAGCTCCGGCATCATCCGCTCGGCGGACTACACCATGGAGCAACTGGTGCGGGTGGCGCGGCTGCTGCGGGATGAGCACCAGTTCCGCGGCTACATCCACCTCAAGACCATCCCCGACGCCGACCCGCTGTTGATCGAGGAAGCCGGGCGCCTGGCCGACCGCCTCAGCGTCAATATCGAATTGCCCAGCGACGCCAGCCTCAAGCGTTTGGCCCCGGAAAAGCAGGTCAGCACCATCCGCCAGGCCATGGGCACCATTCACCGAGGCCAGCAAGCCGTGGCCGGCGAGGCGAGGGCGCCACGCTTTACCCCGGCGGGGCAGAGCACCCAGATGATCGTCGGCGCCGACGCCTCGGACGACCGCACCATCCTGTGCAACGCCGAGTCGCTGTACCAGGGCTATGGCCTCAGGCGCGTCTATTACTCGGCGTTCAGCCCGATCCCCGACAGCCCCGACAGCGTGCCGCTGGCCGCGCCACCGCTGTTGCGCGAGCACCGGCTGTACCAGGCCGACTTCCTCATGCGCGGCTACGGCTACAAAGCCGGCGAACTGCTCAGCGAGTCGAGCAACCTGGCCTTGGACATCGACCCCAAGCTGGCCTGGGCCCTGTCCAACCGCGAGGTGTTCCCGGTGGACATCAACCGCGCCGAGCCGGCCTTGCTGGCGCGCATCCCCGGCATCGGCCTGCGCAGCGTGCAGCGGCTGGTGGCCCTGCGGCGCGAGCGGCGGGTGCGCTACGACGACCTGATCCAGTTGCGCTGCGTGCTCGACAAGGCCCGACCCTTCATCGTCACCAGCGACTACCGCCCGGCGCTGGCGGAGATGCGCAGCGGCCTGCTGCGCGCCCGCCTGCGTGAGCCGCAAGCACCGGTGCAAATGGGGCTGTGGGGATGATCGCGCTGGAGTGCGACGACCACTTCGACACCTGGCGCGAGCAGGCGCGCAAGCTGCTCGGCCATGGCATCGACCCGGCCGAGGTGACCTGGAGCCAGGGCCCGATGCAGGACCTGCTGGCCACTCCCGAGGCGCTGCCGGCCGGGGCAGGACCGTTTCGGGCGCGGGTGCCGGCGGAATTGCTGGCGCACCTGCAACTGGCGGCCCGCTACCAGGGCGAGCAACGCTGGAGCCTGCTGTATGAAGTGCTCTGGCGCGTGGCCCATGGCGATCGCACCGCGATGCTGGCCGGCGACCGCCTGGGCAGCGAGCTGCAGCGGCGGATCAAGCAGGTCACCCGCGAAGCCCATCACCTGCACGCGTTCGTGCGTTTCGTCCCGCTTCCCGACGCCCTGGCCGAGCACTTGCAACTGGACCTGGTGGCCTGGCATGAGCCGGCCCATGACATCCTCGAAAGCGCCAGTGACCACTTCGCTGACCGCCTGGGCCGCCAGCGCTGGCTGATCGCGACGCCACGGGACGGCATCCGCTTCGATGGCGAGACGCTGGACTATCGCCGCCAGTGTCCCGAGGACTGGCGCCAGTGGGCGCAGCATGCCGAAGACCCCGACGCCGAACTGTGGCGCACGTACTACCGACACACCTTCAACCCGGCCCGGGTCAATCCCGATGCCCTGCGCCAGCACATGCCCGGACGCTTCTGGCGCAACCTGCCGGAAGGTGACCTGATTCCCCGGCTGGTGGGCCAGGCGCGGCAGGGCAAGCAGCGTGACGGCCAGGCGCAGGAGGTGGCGGTGCAGGGTGGCAAGCGGATTGCCCGCGGGGTCGCCGTGGCTCAACCGACTCCTGGCAGCAGGTAATCCCCATGCACAAGGCCGATCGTCTGTTTCAACTGGTGAACCTCATCGGTGTTCACCAACCCATCACCGCCGAACGCCTCGCCGAGCACCTCGGGGTGTCGGCCCGCTCGATCTACCGCTATATCGACGAGTTGTCCCTGAGTGGCGTCCCCGTCTACGGCACCACCGGTGTCGGCTACGCCCTGGCGGCCGATGTCGAGCTGCCGCCGCTGCACCTCAGTCGCATCGAACTGGACGCCCTGGCCCTCGGCATGCAACTGCTCGCGACCTCCGCCGACCCGGAAATGGCCGGCGTGGCGCGGATGTTGTTGAGCAAGGTCTCGGCGACACTGCCCGCGTGACCGCGCCGGCCGTTCCGGACCTTGCCCGCGAGCCCGATGCATGGCGTACAGGCTTAATCGCCAGCCAGGCCTTCGCGATTGGTCAATTCCTCTATGAGGTTGCGCTCATCCTGCTGGAGCTGCGCTTCCAGCACCTGGATCCGCTCGCTCGAACGCTGCGCCTCGTCGTCCGGATACAAGTCGAGCAGCTCCAGCACCTGCGCCTCGAACGCTTCCTTGAGCGCTTTGAAGCGCTCGGCATAGACCTCGCGCAGGTACGCAACCCAAAAGTCCCGCTGCGCGGCGTAGGCCAGAAATGGCTGCCCTCTCTCGCCCTCCAGGACTCTGTCCAGGACCCGGCTCAGCTCTGCCTGTCGAACACTGGCCGCGGCGCGGTAAAGCATCCGCCCGGGTGGCAGCGGCAGGTTAAGTTCCTCAGCCCAGTGCAAGCGATAGGCCAGGCGCACCTCTGCTTCATCCCGGGCACCGGCCTCCTCGCGGGCAATCGTGTCCAGCTCCTGCAAGCGGTACAGGCGCCGGGTCAGTCGATACAGCGTCGGGCCGCGCTGGTGCTCCGGCACCTCCAGCAATGACTGGCGGGTAAAGACCTGGATTTCCATCTGGTTGAATTCCAGGCGGATACCGTCGGGGCAGGTGTCATAGCTCCTGAGTTGGCGCAGGGGTTCTTGCGCCATGCCATTGAGGGTCAGGCGCAGTTCGACATCCTGAACCGTGGCATCGAGGACTCGCCACACACGTGCGATCAGTTCTGACCGCGTGCTGTTGCTGCGATAGTCGGCGGTGTGCCGTAGACGTCCGATCATCTGCACCAGATCGGTGGCATCACCGGCGTGGTCGAGCTGCTGCCATGTGGCACGGCGCATTTCGTTTTCGTCCACGTTGTCGGTTAGCCAGTAACTGACCGAATGTTCTTCCTCTTCGGAGCTCACTCCAGTGCTGTGGGTGTGCGCCGGGCTTGCGACAAACTCGTCCGAGTCCGACGAGTGCGACTCGGCGTGGAGTTGCCGGACGTCTTCGGGGAAATCCATTTCGAACAAGAAGGGCCGGTTATCTGCGATCGAGACATAGGCGCGGCGCCGGGTGTCGTAGGTCAAAGGGTTGTTGAACAGCGAGATTTCGGTGAAGGCGTGGGGGTTGCGATGATTGTCCAGTAAGTAGTCAGGCAGCTCGGTGAGCAGGTTGTTATCCAGACTGAGGAAATCCACCCGCCCCGGAAGCAGCGCGTCGAGCCATGCCGGCCAGGTTTCGATGTGCATCGCGTTCAGGCTCAGCAGGTTGAATTCTCGACCGGTGAAGCCCGACACGCTGGTGATCGTGCCCAGTCTATTGCCGTCGAGCTCAAGCGATGCGAGCTGGGGCAACTCGGTGAGCATCGCCATCATCGCCTGGTCGACGCGTAGACCGAGGTGGGTCAAGGCCAGGCTGGTCAGGCTCTGCATTGCTCGCAGTGCGCCAGGCAGTTCGGTCATCTGTTGCTCATAACCACTGATGGCGAGCCGTTCCACATGCGGAAAACTCAGAAGAAAGCGATTCAGCGCTTCAGGTGTGCCTCTTGGGCGCAGCAGTTCCATGAGACGTACACGTTGATAGAAAAAACCCGGCAAGCGTTGCGGAAAGTCATCGAGCTCGAGTGAATCCAGTTCCAGCAGAGGCGCGTAGTTGCTTTGCATGGTCTCTCGCCAGAAATCCATGATGGTCTCGGTTATCCCTTGACGCGCGGCAATCTGCTGCTCGGTCAGCGGCTGCGCGGAGCTTGAGGTTTCGCGCCACATATCCAGGGCCTCGCTCAGCAGCGCGCGCCCGTGCAAGTGCATGTTCAGTTCGGCGTGGACCGTCTCGGGAATATCCAGGTCGAAGCTGAAACGACTGCCACGGCCCTCGCCCAATCGAGCACTGAGAATCTCCTGGCGTGAAAACAGATTGCCGCGCAGGAAGATGCGGGTTTGATGCGACGCATTGGCTTCGTTTTGCAGGATATGCCTGGGTAATTCGACAAGGTGGTTGTCGACCAGTGACAGCATACTGATTCGGCTTAGCATCTGGCGGTCGAGCCATTGTGGCCAGCGCGTCATGCCAACGCGGTCCAGCGCCAGGGAGTTCAGGTTCATGCCCAGGAAATTTGGGCTCAGGCCCGGGACGTAGGTGAGCGGCGCATCGACGAGCAAATTGCCGCTGAGGTCCAGGTGCTCCAGTTCGCGCAAGTCACTCAGCGCCTGCAGCGCATGCTGGTTCAGGCTCAGTTGCAGGTCATTCAGATGCAGGCGCCGGAGGTGCGGGTAACTCATCGCCACGACCCGGGGCAGGGACTCCACTGGCCAGCCGATACTGTGGCGAATTTCCAGGGACCGAACCCTGCCGAAGCGCTGCAGGAACTGCGGCAACATTTCTTCGTACCTGAGCAGGCCGTCCGGCTCGGTGATCAGCCTCGGCCCCTCCACGGTAAAGTCCCGTAGCACCAACCCTTGTACGCGGTCGTAAACGAACTGCGGTAATTGATCGGGAAAGTCCGCTATCGATATCGACGCCAGCCACAACGGCTGGCGGGTTCGCCCGATCTCCGGGAGGTTGTTGCCTCGCCAATGCGTCCACAACGCCTCGACAATGCGCTCCCGGCTCCTGGCTCGCGAGCCCGGCTCACGGGTGGACGCGAGGTTCTGCCACCACTGCGTCATGCTGTGATGCAGCGCCCGTTGCTCATCGAGCAGTTGGTCCAGGCGCTCGCTGATGGCTGCCCGGCCAAGGCCGGTGCTGTAGAGCTCGCGGAGGATGTCCTCGGCAAAGGCGTCGAGGAAGGCGAGCTGACGAATCTTGTCCAGCAGGGTCTCTTCGCTGATATAGCCCGCCAGGGCGCCGCGGCCGCTCAGCGGGTAGCCGAGACGGCCATCGGCAAGGCGCATCGGTGAACGGGCGCCGGGCTGGCCCGGCTGCATCTGCAACACCTGTCGTGCCCGCTGCCGGGGGATCGGTGGCTGCGCCTGGAGGTGGTGACGGAAAGCCATCTTGCTGGCCGATACGAGGCCGAGGGCTTCACGTTGCGTCAGGGGGAGAGCGTCGAGAACCGCGGCAAACAGATCATCAGGAGGCGCTTCGGCCGGCATACCGTCGGGGCTGACGGCCTGATAGCCCTCGTCGCCCTTGAGCAGCACCCGGCAAATCGGTGCGTCCGATGGGCCCACCTGGTCGAGCAACGGGCCGTCGAAGGCGCCCGAACGGACTTCAAGACGAACCTCTGGCGACCACCCCGGCAGGTTTTCAAGACTGTGCAGCACCAGCCTGTCGCTGTCGGCGGTGTTTGCCGAGTCCAGGTACAACCCTTCGTAGGCCCGCGCCAGACGCACTTTCTGCTGATAGACCCGGGCCTCTTCGGCCAGTCGCAGCGCGACCTTGTGCTCATTCCTCAATTGCGTCAGCTCACTTGGCTCGGCATGCGCCAGCAGCTCCTCGGCCACGGCCGCGGGCAACCCGGTGAACGTTTCCATCAGCAAGCGCGCTTCGCCCGACACGCCCGCTTGCAGTACGTCATACCAGGCAGCGAACAACGCCGCCCGCCCCGTGGAACTCAAATCGCTGCCGACCGAACTCAGCTCCTTCTCGAGCCGCACGCGCTCCAGTGCATCGATGAGCAGGGCCGGTGGCCGTTCACTGTCGGCCAGGGCACGACGCAGTTGCGCCGGGTAGGTATCGCTGGCGAAGAGAATGCGGTGGGCGGTCTGTTCCGACAGCCCGTCCGCCAACGGCCCCAATCGCTGAAACAGGGTCAGGCCTTCCCATTCCAGCGGCCGGTCCACCTCATGCAACCAGGCGCCGGCGCCGTTGCTGCGCAAGGTCGGCTGATACGCGTTGCTCCGGTCCGGGTGCTCCAGCAAATGCGCGGATCCCTCCGCGTTGGATGTGACGCGGAAGGTGCTTCCATCCAGGGGTAGCCATTGCTTGCCGAGGTGGTTATAGAGCCCGAGCGCATTGGGTTTGAGCCCCGCGGGCAGGACGATGTCGTGGGCGAAGGGACGCAGGTCGGGTTTCCACAGCCGGTGGCGACCGTCTCCCAGGCGCACCGCCCGCATTTCCTCGACTGCCACGGGCATCTCCAGCGCGGGCACCCCGGCCCCGGCCGCCGTGCCCGCGAGAGCGCCGAGTGCGGCAATCTGGGCCAGGTTCTCGACCACATCCATCAGGTAACTCCACGCCTGCTCGCGATCACCCTGGCTCAGGCTGTAGAACCCCTCATAGACTTCATGCGCCAGTTGCGCGGCGGTGACAGCCATCATCACCCAACCCAATCCCGGCAGCACAAAGGCGGCGACATTAAGCACATCAAAGCCCACTTCGGCGAAGTAGCGCAGCCGTCCTTCGCGGGTCTTCTGGTCTTCGTTCGCGGTCGGAACCGCATGGAACAGCGCATCGTCCCTGAGCACGGCGATTTTCTGTTTGACGATGCCCGTGACCAGATCGCCAGAAAACAACCGGGTCCCGAGGTCAAGGCGGGCATCGCTGTCCTGGCGTTCCTCGTAGAACCCGCCACTGTTCCAGACCTTTGGGTAGAAGGCCGAGCGGATCTTGCCGAACACTTCATTGCGATGCCGCGCGGGGACGAAACGCTCGAAAAACTTCAGGTACTGCGGCTGTAGCAGCTTGTCTTGCAGGGCTTCCTGAAACTGCTTGAACGACGCGTACTCCTTGAGCGGGTAGAAGGGGTCATCCGGTATGTAGACGAGGATGGCTTTCTTGCAGACATCACGGACCCAGTCCGGTTGGCCAAGTACTCGCTGAAACTGCCGCCCGCACTCAACTGCGATCACGATTCCGGTCAGTTCGGTGTTCCACATCTTCAGAAAACTGCAGCGCAGCGAGGTGCCCATCGCGTCGGTTTCAATTCGAGACACGTGCATCAATAACCGGTGGTATATCGTCTGCCCGATATCACTTTTCAGGTACGCCGTGTGCGCCTGAAGCATCAGCGCGGACGTTTCGAAGCGCTCGAAGGCATGGTGTTTTTTACCGGCATCGGCGTTATCAAGTACCGAATCAATCAACTTCTGGTATTGCCCGCCGAGGTCCAGGGTGCGACAGAGTGCGGCGAACGCCTCGGGCTCGATCGCGACAGGCGTACGCTGTTCTGTCGTGGCGTCCTTGGCGTAAAGGCTCGATTTCAGCCTGGACTGCTGCATGCCGCCAGGCTCGGCTTCCCAGGCTTCGAAGTTTTGCAGCGCGGCGCGCAGCAGATCCTGGGTCGCGCCCCGCATCGCCTTGAAAGTCTCGACGAGCGGGTCCCTGGAGATAGCCACGAACGAGTCATCGACCTGCACGCGGCCGGCGTGAAACAGCCAGGTCGTGCGCGCATCGAGGTGCAGGCCGAACTGTTTCTGGATCGCGGCATTGAGCAAGGGTTCGGCGAACGCCTCAATGTCGGGAATCCGCGCCAGCAGCGTTGTGAGCGCGCCCTCGGCATGGCGATGTTCCACATAGGTCTGCTGCAACAGCCTGGCAATTTGCGGCTGATCGGTCATGGCTTTCACAAACCAGGACGCCGCCCCAGGCCCCGCTGCACGCACGGCTCGGTGTACGTCACGAGGGGCTTTTGCCAGCCAGGGCGGAACAATGCTTTTGACCACGTCGTAATGCGTAGGTCCCGCCACCGGGCTTCCGCCCGGCGCGGTGATGGAGTCGATCGGGTTCGACATAGGGGCTGCCTCGATGAATCACTGGGCAAACGAGCCTAGCGACAACGATCGGGCAAGAAGGAATACAAGGGTATTGCGCCCGCCCGCTCAGGCCTTGTCTGCCTGGCGATGGCGGGCGTAGATGACCGAACCGCCTGTTCCCGTGGTTGTCCGGGTCTGCAGTTCGAAATGCTCGGGGTGGCCCTTGATCAGGTCGCTGAGTTTCTTGTAGCCGTGGGTGCGCGGGTCGAAGTCGGGTCGCAGCTTGCTGATGTTGGTGCCCAGCGCGCCCAGTTGAATCCAGCCGTCTTCGTCGGCGATGTCATCCAGGATCTTCGCGATGAAGCCCACCGGGGCCTTGGGTGGTTTGCGGGCGGTGGGTTTGCTGTCGTTTTTCGGTGCTTCCGGGGTCGGCACCGCTTCCGGCTCGGGGCGGCTGTTGCCATTGCCCGGCGTGCCGGGAACGCCCTCGTGCAGCAGTTCCGTGTAGATGAACTTGTCGCAGGCAACCACGAACGGCTTCGGCGTTTTTTCCTCGCCGAAGCCGTAGACGGTCAGGCCTTCCTCGCGCAAGCGCGAGGCGAGCCGGGTGAAGTCGCTGTCGCTCGACACCAGGCAAAAACCGTCGAAACGCCGGGTGTACAACAGGTCCATCGCGTCGATGATCAACGAACTGTCCGTGGCGTTCTTGCCCTTGGTGTAGGCGAACTGCTGGATAGGCTGGATGGAGTGCTCAAGCAGCACCTTTTTCCAGCCGCCCAGTTGCGGGCCGGTCCAGTCGCCGTAGATACGCTTGACGTTGGCAATGCCGTATTTGGCAATTTCCTCGAACAGCCCCTGGACGATGCTCGCCGCGGCATTGTCGGCGTCGATCAGGACGGCCAGGCGCTTTTGCGTGTGGGAAGAGTGGGTGATGGCCATGGATCATCCTTGGGGCTGGTGGCAAGGGTGCCGGTAATTATGTGCGGGACAGCGACAGCAAACGTCTAGGACCAAAGCCTGGGCACGGAAGACACCAGCAGCGCGACCCCGGACGCCGTAAGCAGGCTCAGCACGATCTGTCGAAACTGTGCATCGCTGATGCCGAAATACAGGCGGGTGCCAAGGAAGCTGGGGATGAGCATGGCCGGGGCGACGATGGCGAACATGGGCCACATGTCGCGGGTCACGATCCCGGTGCCGAGGTAGGTGGCCATGGTCACCAGCAGCATCGACAGGTTGAAGTTCTGGATGATCGAGCGCTGGGTGTCGCGATCATAGCCGCGCAGTGTGCACCACAGCGTCGGCAGGGTGCCGGTGAAGCCGCCAAGGCCGCCCATGATGCCACCGGCGAAACCGACACCGCCGTTGGCCAGGCGACCGCCGAACGAGATGACCGGCAGCCGCCGGGCCATCAGCATCACCGGGCACCACACCACCAGCAGGGTGCCGAGAATCGCCTTGAACCAGTCCATGTTCAGTTGCGGCAGCAATGCAACGCCAAGCGGGATGCCCAGCAGGCCGCCGAGGACGAACGGCAGCAGTTGCTTGAAATCGAAGCCCCGGCGTACCGACACCGCCGCGACAATCTGGCCGAGCAGGGCGCCGAACACGGCCAGGGTGGCCGCCAGCCTTGGATCGAGCACCCAAGCCCAGAACGACATCGCCACCAGGCCGAAGGCAAACCCGGAGAGTCCCTGAACGAAGCCCGCGACCACCGCCCCCAGGGCAACCACCAGATAAATCGAATCCATGCCACTTCTCCTTGTAAGGGCACCAATATAGTGCATTTTCTTCACCGCCAAGATAAGCGTTGCTAGCAATTGGCCATGCAGTTAGATTGCCAAACGCTTGTGCGGCTGCTTTTGGCGCGCTGTGGTATCGGGGTGCGAATGGGCCGGCACTGTTGGGCATTGGATAGCCACATCAAGGACCGCGCAGTATGAAAACCTCGATCACCGGAAAGAACGTCATCAAGGAAATGAAGGATCTGGCGAAGGGGTACTTTGCCGAGTACGGCAACCCTTCCTGTGTCTGTGTCGGGGTGTCTGCGCTGGGCAGGACTGAATCCAGCGGCCGGGCGCGCGACGCTCAGGAGCGCAAGACCTTCGTCGGCATCAGCGGCGATACCGGGCGCAAGTTGCTACGCACCACGCTCAACGCTGAAGGACACGGCGGCGGCACCTTGAGCGCGGCCGACGTGACGGCCCGGCTCACCACCATGGCCAACCAGCATCTGGTGACCTACCGCAGCCGTCTCACTGGACCGGCGATCGTTTCCGCCGAAACCTGGGCCACCCACAACTGCGCGGAAGGCAACCTGGCCCTGTACCTGTTGATGAACGGGGTGCGGGCGAATGTGATCACCATCGCGTCCTACGAAATCATCGGCAATTCGGTGCAGTACAAGCCGCTGTGCAAACAGTGCCAGCAGTGGGTCCGCCAGCACTTCAAAGTGCTCGAGGATTTCGACGCGCACACCAAGGGCCGTTGAGTCCTTCGTTCAGACCATCACCCGTTCGATCACCACGCTCGGCATTAGCCGCGATGAATAGCGCGAATGCGAAATCAGTTTTTCTAATAACGAGTCTGGGAAATCCCCTCATGCGTGAAAGAAAGTCGGCGCGGTTGCTGGTTATCAGCCCGGGTCAGGAAGTGCTGCTATTCAGGTTCGTCCACACGGACGACGCCTTGGCGGGCAAGGATCACTGGGCCACGCCCGGTGGCGGACTGGAGCAGGACGAGAGCTTCCGGCAGGCGGCGATTCGTGAGTTGTTCGAGGAAACCGGCATCGAGGTCAGCGACGTTGGCGAGCCGGTGGGTGATCGGCGCTTCGTCATGCGCCTGCCCAGCGGCGAGGACGTGATTTCGGTGGAGCAGTATTTTGTCGTGCGGGCGTCTTCGCAGCAGTTGTCTCGCGCGGGCTGGACCGACCATGAGACGCGGGTGATGGCGGAGCATCACTGGTGGTCGGTGGAGGAGCTGCGCGCGACGCGGGCGACGGTTTATCCGGAACGGTTGCTGGAGATGCTGGCGCTGGCGAGCAAGGATTAGCGGGCCCATCGCGAGCAAACGCGCGCCCGCGGATTCACTCCGCGCTGCCCGCCATCCGGTAGGAGCGAGCTTGCTCGCGATTGCCCGCCCTCAACGTCTTGATCAACAACCCATAAAGGCTGTCCACCGGCTTCGAGCCCTGCGAAGCACGGCTGCGATACACCGCCACTTCCATGGGTTCCAGCGGCCCGAGGTTGTGTTCCGCGCCGAGGATTTCCAGGTGCTCCGGCGCGCTGCAGCGGGTCAGTACGGCGACGGCCAGGCCGCTTTCCACCGCGGCAATCTGCCCGGCCAAATTGGAGCTGTTGTAGACCACCCGGTAATCGCGGCCCTGCAACGCCAGGGAGTGAATGGCGCAGCGCCGCGCCAGGTTGGTGCTTTCGTAGGTGGCGATGGGCAGCGGGTCGCGGCGCCAGACGTCGAACTGCGGCGAGCCGACCCACACCAACGGCTCATGAAACAGCAAGGTGCCGCGCCGTGGGTGATCGCGGGAGATCAGGGCGAGGTCGAGCTCCCCGTTCTCGACCCGGGGGATCAGCGCGGTGGACTGTTCGCAGTCCAGCTCGATGTCCACCGCGCCATAGCGCAGGGCGAAGCGCTTGAGCACTGGGGTCAGGTATCTGGCCGCGTAGTCGTCGGGCACGCCGAGGCGGATACGGCCGGTCAGTTCGTCGCCGCTGAAAGCGTTTTGGGCATCGCTGTGCAGGTCGAGGATGCGCCGGGCATAGCCCAGCAGGACCTGGCCGTCGGGGGTCAGTTGCTGCTGGCGCGAATCGCGCACCAGCAGTTGCCGGCCCACCGCGGCTTCGAGCTTTTTCAACTGCATGCTCACCGCCGACTGCGAGCGGTGCACTTCGGGCGCGGCATTGGATAGCGAGCCGGTATCGACCACGGCGACGAAGCATTTGAGCCAGTCGATCTGCAGGTCCTGCATGGAAAGCCGCCTCTCGTATTCGATTAACAAATAGCTGCGGCGAATAATATGCGCTTTTCGCGAACGTGTGTCTGGAGGATAGTGGCCGGCGTCCGTACAGGCTTGAACGTAGCGTTCCATCCAAGAGATCGCCAGATGAGGAGGTAGTTGTGTTGTCGGTTGCCAAGGGCTCCACGGAGCTGGGGTTCAATGAAGTCTGGGGCGGCTTCAAGCAGTTGCTGCCCATTTCCATGTTCGTCGTCGTCTTCGGCCTGGCCTTTGGTTTGGCTGCGGCGCAAACCGGGCTGGACGGTGTTTCGATCATGTGGATGAGCACCCTGGTGTTCGCCGGCGCATCGCAGTTCGCCGCGCTGGACCTGTGGGGCGCGCAGGTGCCGCTGGTGCCGTTGATCGTCACGGTGTTCGCCATCAATGCCCGGCACTTGTTGATGGGCGCCACGTTGTATCCGTGGCTGCGTGAACTGCCACTCGCGCGGCGCTACGGGGTGATGCTGGTGGTGTCAGACGCCAACTGGGCGATGTCGATGCAGGCGCTGTCCGCCGGCAAGCCGGGGCTGGGCATTCTGTTGGGCGGCGGTATCGCGTTGTGGACCACCTGGATTCTCGGCACTTGGCTGGGCCTGTATTTCGGCAACCTGGTGAGCGACCCGGTGAGTTGGGGCCTGGACATGGTGATGGGCTGCTTCCTTCTGGCGATGGTGGTGGGTGGGCAGAAGAACCTGCGCATGCTGTTGATCTGGGCTGTGGCGGCCGGTTCCGCGCTGTTGGCCTATTGGTATCTGCCGGAAAACAGTCATGTGGTGGTCGGCGCGCTGGCCGGCGGTATTGTCGGGGCGCTGTGGATGGAGAAGAAAAATGAGCATTGAAACCAGTGGCAACGGCCCGCTGCTGATCATTCTGGTCATGGCGCTGGTGACCCTGGCGACGCGTTGGGGTGGGGTGTTCGTGATGTCCTTCGTGCCCATCAGCCACCGCGTGCAGCAGTTTATCGGCGCGATGTCGGGTTCGGTGCTGGTGGCGGTGTTGACGCCGCTGGCGGTGAGTGGCGACAACGGTGCGCGGGTGGCGCTGGCGAGTACGGCGGTGGTCATGCTGCTGGTGAAGAAGCCGCTGCCGGCGATTGCTGCGGGGGTTGTTGCGGCGGCGGTGTTTCGTCACTTGGCGGGTTGAGCGGGGTTTAGGGGGGGCGAGGCGGATAGTTTTTTACGTTCGCGCAAGTGTGGGGGAGTTGAGGGCGCTATCGCCGGCAAGCCGGCTCCCACAGAGGAGCGGGCGGTTTTCAGAAATGGACTCGGCCGTGGATAAGGCTCACCGCTCCGACGACATCCTCGCCAAGGCGCGTTTTCGCCAGGTGGCACGCCTTATCGCGAGCAAGCTCGCTCCTACACATGCCACCAGGCGCAAGAGCTGCTCCTTCATCAGTGATGGCGACTGGATATCTCGCCAAGGCTGATTATGCTTCAAGCGTGCGTGCAAAAACGCGAGGCCGCCGCCTGTTCCAAAGGCCCGGCGCAGTCCGTGATCCGAAGTCATCAGCCTCTCTTGGCCAGAGTGCGTGCGAAAGGATAGCGGGATGCTCCGGCCTACTAGAACAAGACGGAGAAAATCATGGCGGCAGTCGACAGTACGACCCCTGGCAGCGAGCCCAGGCGCGGTATTACCAAAGAGGAACGCAAGGTGATCTTCGCCTCGTCCCTCGGTACGGTGTTCGAGTGGTACGACTTTTATCTCTACGGCTCTCTCGCGGCGATCATCGCCAAGCATTTCTTCGCCGGCGTCAACGAAACCACCTCCTTCATCTTCGCCCTGATGGCGTTCGCCGCCGGTTTCGCGGTGCGACCGTTCGGCGCCATTTTCTTCGGCCGCCTGGGCGACATGATCGGGCGCAAGCACACCTTCCTCATCACCATCGTCATCATGGGTGTCTCCACCGCCGTGGTGGGGCTGTTGCCCAGTTATTCCACCATCGGTGTGGCGGCGCCGATCATCCTGGTCACCCTGCGCCTGTTACAGGGCCTGGCGCTGGGTGGCGAGTACGGCGGGGCGGCGACTTACGTCGCGGAGCACGCGCCACCCGGCAAGCGCGGTTTCTTCACCTCGTGGATCCAGACCACCGCGACCCTCGGCCTGTTTCTCTCGCTGCTGGTGATCCTCGCCTGCCGCACGGTGCTCGGCACCGAGGCCTTCGAGGAATGGGGCTGGCGGATTCCGTTTCTGTTGTCGATCCTGCTGCTGATCGTCTCGGTGTACATCCGCATGCAGCTTCACGAGTCGCCGGTGTTCAACAAGATGAAGGCCGAAGGCAAGGCGTCGAAGGCGCCGCTGACCGAATCCTTCGCCCGCTGGGACAACCTCAAGGTGGTGATCATGTCGCTGCTCGGCGGCACGGCGGGGCAGGCGGTGGTCTGGTACACCGGCCAGTTCTACGCGCTGTTCTTCCTGCTGCAGATGCTCAAGATCGACCCGCAAACCGCCAACCTGCTGATCGCCGGTTCGCTGCTGATCGGCACGCCGTTCTTCATCCTGTTCGGCAGCCTGTCCGACCGCATCGGCCGCAAGAAAATCATCATGGCCGGCTGCATCCTCGCGGCGCTGACCTACTTCCCGATCTTCAAGGGCCTGACCGAGTTCGGTAACCCCGACATCTACCGCGCCCAGGCGCAGAACCCGGTGACGGTGATCGCCGATCCCGCGCAGTGTTCGTTCCAGTTCGACCCGGTGGGCAAGGCGCGTTTCACCAGCTCCTGTGACCTCGCCAAGACCGTGCTGGCGAAAAAAGCCATTCCCTACGTCAACGAGAAAGCCGCGGCGGGTACGGTGGCGCAGGTCCGGATTGGTGACAAGGTGATTTCCAGCTTCGAAGGCACCGGCATGCCGGCGGCGGACTTCAAGACCACCAACGACGCCTTCACCGCGACCCTCGGCACCGCGCTGAAAGACGCCGGCTACCCGGAAAAGGCCGACCCGGCCAAGACCAACTACCCGATGGTGCTGTTGCTGCTGACCATCCTCGTGCTGTACGTGACCATGGTCTATGGGCCGATCGCCGCCTGGCTGGTGGAGCTGTTCCCGGCGCGGATCCGCTACACCTCGATGTCGCTGCCGTACCACATCGGCAACGGCTGGTTCGGCGGTTTCCTGCCGACCGTGGCGTTCGCCATGGTCGCGGCGACCGGTGATATCTACTACGGGCTGTGGTACCCGATCGTCATTGCGGTGATGACGGCGATCCTCGGCACCTTCTTCCTGCCGGAAACCAAGGATCGGGATATCGCTTGAGGCCGGGCTCAGGGCCTCATCGCAACGATGAGGCCCTGAGCTTCACACGCCTTTGGTCGACGGCAGCAGAATCGTCAGGATCCCCAGCAACGGCAGGTACGAACACAGCGTGTACACCTCATTGATGCCGTGGATATCCGCCAGATACCCCAGCAACGCCGCGCCGATCCCGCCAAAACCGAACATCAGGCCAAAGAAGATTCCCGCGATCATCCCCACATTGCCCGGCACCAGCTCCTGCGCATACACCACGATGGCCGAGAATGCCGAAGCCATGATGAAGCCGATCACCACGCTCAGCACGCTGGTCCAGAACAGGTCCACGTAAGGCAGCGCCAGGGTGAACGGCGCGGCGCCGAGGATCGAGAACCAGATCACCGCCTTGCGACCGATACGATCGCCGATCGGTCCGCCGAAGAAGGTGCCGGCCGCGACCGCGCCCAGGAACAGGAACAGGTAGAGCTGCGAGCTGGCCACCGACAGGTCGAACTTCTCGATCAGGTAGAAGGTGAAATAGCTGGTGAAGCTGGTCATGTAGAAGTACTTGGAGAACACCAGCAGCGCCAGGACCACCAGGGCGAAGGTCACCCGGCCTTTCGACAGGCCGTGGGTGGCCTGGCTGCCGGCCTTCAGCTTGAACAGCGTCAGGTGCTGGCGATACCAGCGGCTCAGGCCGTAGAGCACGCCGATGGCAAACAGCGCGAACAGGCCGAACCAGGCGGTGTGGCCCTGGCCATAGGGAATGATGATCGCCGCCGCCAGCAGCGGGCCGAAGGCGCTGCCGGCATTGCCGCCGACCTGGAAGGTCGATTGCGCCAGGCCATAGCGACCGCCCGAAGCCAGCCGGGCGATACGCGAGGCTTCCGGGTGGAAGGTCGACGAGCCGATGCCAACCAGCGCCGAGGCGATCAGGATCGACTCGAAACTGCCGACGAAGGCCAGCAACAGAATGCCGATCAGCGTGCAGATCGAGCCGGTCGGCAGCAGCCAGGGCTTGGGATGACGGTCGGTGTGGTAGCCGACCCAAGGCTGCAATAGCGAGGCGGTGAGCTGGAAGGTCAGGGTGATCAGGCCGATCTGGGTGAAGCTCAGGCCGTAGTTGGCCTTGAGGATCGGGTAGATCGACGGCAGCACCGCCTGGATCAGGTCATTGATCAAGTGGGCCAGGGCGCAGGCGCCAATCACGCGCATGACCAAGGGGCTGGCCTGGCTCGCGACCGACGCGGTGGAGAAGGATGACGCGGTACTACTGGTGGACATGCTGGACCTTCCGAGGCAAGGCGCGGCGCATTCGCTGTCGGCACTGCGGCCGGCGAAGAAATGCGCTCACGGGGGTTCAGGATCGAGTGAAGCGAGGGCTATGCTAGGCGCCGGACGAATGCCTGTCTCACGCGATTCGGGAGACGACTGTCGAGAAAAGGGCAAAATGATCAGACCACTGGATGAATTTCTCCGTGCCATCGACCAGGCCGACTGGATGGTCAGCAGCAGCGCCACCGACTACCCGGAAAACTGGTGGATCCCGCCGCATTCCCACGAGAAGCACCAACTGATCTACGCCATCGAAGGCGTGATGGTAGTGCACTCGGCCCTGAACCAGTGGACCGTGCCGCCGAGCCGCGGGATCTGGATGCCCAAGGGGCAGGAGCACTCGATTCGCTGTGTCGGCGCGGTGAAGATGCGCAGCGTGTTCGTCCAGCCTGGCGAGCAGCTCGACTTGCCCGCCGAGACCTGCGCGGTGAGCATTTCCACGCTGCTCAGCGAACTGATCAAAGTCTCGGTGGCCATGCGTCACCCGCACGCGCCGGACTCCCGCGAGGCGCGGGTGATGCGCCTGATCCTCGACGAACTGGAAATCCTGCCGACCTTGCCGCTGAACCTGCCGCAACCCCGCGACCCGCGCTTGTGCGCGGTCTGCGCGGCGCTGCGGCGCAACCCCGGCGACAGCTCCACCCTGGCGGACTGGAGCGCGCACCTGGGCCTCGACGAAAAAACCATCCAGCGCCTGTTCCGCAAAGACACCGGCATGACCTTCGGCCAATGGCGCCAGCAGGCGCGGCTGCTGCTGGCGCTGGAACGTATCGCGGTGGGCGAGAAGATCATCGATGTGGCGGGGGAGTTGGGCTACGACAGCCCGAGTGCGTTCACGGCGATGTTCAGGAAGCATTTCGGACGGACGCCGAGTCAGTTTTTTCGTTAGGAATGCGGCGCCGATTGCGCACATTTCGTGAATCCTGATATTCCATCCGCCACATTGATGCCTTATTCGCATTGAATGATCCTCTTGGCAGGCCGGCCCTTCACGCGGGGCCGCGCACCGTGTCCGCGGACACGCATAACAATCACTCGCGAGACCTGCCATGAACCGCCCGAGAACCCTCTACGACAAGCACATCGATTCCCACACTGTCTGCGCCCTCGACGACCACGGCCATGTGCTGCTCTACATCGACCGCCAGGTGGCCAACGAGTACACCAGCCCGCAGGCGTTCAGCGGCTTGCGTGAGGCGGGGCGCTCGGTGTGGCGGCCTTCGGCGACGCTGTGCGTGGTCGACCATGTCAACCCGACCACGCCGCAGCGCAGCGCGGCGATGCCGGATGCCGGCGGGGCGCGGCAGGTGTCGTATTTCGAGGAGAACTGTCGGGACTTCGGCATCGAGCTGTTCGATGTGCTGGACAAGCGCCAGGGCATCGAGCATGTGGTGGCGCCGGAACAGGGCTTCATCCTGCCGGGCATGGTGGTCGCGGCCGGCGACAGTCACACCACCACCTACGGCGCGCTGGGGGCGTTTGGCTTCGGCATCGGCACGTCGGAAATCGAACACCTGCTGGCCACCCAGACCCTGGTCTACAAGCGCCTGAAAACCCTGCGTGTCACCGTGCGCGGCGCGCTGGGGCTGGGGGTTACGTCCAAGGACATCATCATGGCCCTGATCCGCCGCATCGGCGCCGCCGGGGCCACCGGCTACGCTATCGAATTCGCCGGGCCGACGATTGACGCGCTGAGCGTCGAAGCGCGCATGACCATCTGCAACATGGCGGTGGAGGCGGGCGCGCGCGGTGCTTTCATGGCGCCGGACGAAAAGGTGTTCGCCTACCTCAAGGACAAACCCCGTGCCCCGCGAGGCCTGTTGTGGGAGCAGGCGGTGGCGCGTTGGCGCGCGCTGTACAGCGACCCCGGCGCGGTGTTCGACCGCGAGGTCGAACTGGATGCCGCGGCACTCGAACCGATGGTCACCTGGGGCACCAGCCCGGACCAGGCGGCGCCCATCGGCGAGCGCGTGCCGGACCCGAACCTGGAAAGCGACCTGATCCGCCGCCAGGACCTGCAACGCGCGCTGCGCTACATGGGCCTTGAGCCCGGCACCCAGTTGAACGAGATCGCCATCAGCCACGCCTTTATCGGCTCGTGCACCAATGCGCGGATCGAGGACCTGCGCGACGCCGCGCGGGTGGTGCGCGGGCGCAAGGTCGCGACCACGGTGCGGGCGATGATCGTGCCCGGTTCGACCCTGGTCCGCGACCAGGCGGAAGCCGAGGGCCTGGCGCAGGTGTTCCGCGAGGCCGGGTTCGAGTGGCGGCAGTCCGGCTGTTCCATGTGCCTGGCGATGAACGACGACGTGCTGGCCGCCGGCGACCGCTGCGCCTCCAGCACCAACCGCAATTTCGAGGGCCGCCAGGGTGCCGGGGCGCGTACCCACCTGATGAGTCCGGCCATGGTCGCCGCCGCCGCAGTCAGCGGCTACCTGACCGACGTTCGCCACTTCGCCCTGGAGGCCTGACATGCAACCTTTTGATAGCGTCTGCGGCACCGCCGCGCCTTTGCTCGCCGCCAACGTCGACACCGACGTGATCATGCCCAAGCAGTTCCTCAAAGGCATCGACCGGGCCGGGCTGGACCGTGGCGTGTTCTTCGACCTGCGCTTTCTCCCTGACGGCCAGCCCGACCCGGCATTCGTGCTGAATCAGGCGCCCTGGCAGTGGTCGCGGTTCCTGGTGGTGGGGCCGAACTTTGGCTGTGGATCAAGCCGTGAACATGCGGTGTGGGGGCTCAAGCAGCTCGGGATTCGGGCGCTGATCGGCAGTAGTTTTGCCGGGATTTTCTTCGATAACTGCCAGCGCAACGGCGTATTGCTGATCCAGTTACCGGAAGAGCAGGTGCAGGAGATCGGCGCAATCGTCGGAGGCGCGGGGGACGCGGAGATCTGCGTAGACCTGCCGGCCCAGGAAATCCGCCTGCGCAACGGGCAGACCATCGGTTTCGACATCGACCCGTTGCGCAAGGAATCGCTGGTGCTGGGGCTGGACGCGATTGGCAGCACCTTGCAGCGCACGGCGCAGATTCGGGATTTCGAAGCGGCGCATTTGCGGGCCAATCCCTGGCTGGCGTGAGCGGTTCGGTGCTAATCGCGAGCAAGCTCGCTCCTACTGTAGGAGCGAGCTTGCTCGCGATGCTTCTATATCGACCCGGCACTCACGGCTGATCCCGCAGATACCGCTCCAGAAACTCCACGCACACCCGCAATTTCGCCGAGTCCGATAGCCGTGTCGGGTACACCGCCCAGACGTTGGCGCTCTGGGTGTAGTCGTGCAGCACCTGCACCAACTTCCCTTGTTCCAGCAGCGGTCGCACATCCCACAGCGAGCGCAGCAGTATGCCTTTGCCGCCCAGCGCCCATTGCAGGACGATCTCGCCGTTGTTCGACGACAGCGGTCCGCTGACCCGCACCGATTCTTCCCGCCCGCCACTCTCCAGGTGCCAGACGCCGAACGGGTTGTTGCGCTCCTTGAGCACCAGGCAGTCGTGGTCGTCGAGGTCTTTGAGGGTCTTCGGCGTGCCGCGGGCGGCGAGGTATTCCGGGGTGGCGCAGAGCACCCGGCGGTTGCTCACCAGCTTGCGGCTGATGTGCTGGCCGGGGATGTCGTCGCCGACGCGGATTTCCAGGTCGAAGCCCTCGGCGACGATGTCCACTACCCGGTCGAACACGTCCAGGCGCACTTCCAGGTCGGGGTAGGCGGAGCTGAGCCCGGCAATCGCCGGGGCCACGTGGTTGCGACCGAAACCGAAGCTGCTGCAGATATGCAGCATGCCCCGCGGCGCCTTGCGCGCTTCGGTCAGTTCGCCGACGAAATCGTCCAGGTCATCGAGAATACGGATCGCCCAGCGCTGGGTGCGCTCGCCGGCTTCGGTCAGGGCGATGCGGCGAGTGGTGCGGTGCAGCAGGCGGGTGCCGAGGGTTTCTTCGAGGATGCGAATGCGCTTGCTGACATAGGCCGGAGATTGGCCCAACTCGTCGGCGGCGCCGGCGAAGCTGGATTTGCGGATCACCGTGAGGAACACACGGAGGTCTTCGGGTAACGGCGATTCGATACGATGTGTGTTCATGGCTCTTATGGTTTGCACGTTTATTCCACTAAACGCGAAGGATAGCATTCCTTTATCGACGCTCCGAGCCGCGGATTCGGCAGCGTCGCCACTCCTCCTACAACAACAAACAGAGGACCGACCATGAGCCTGGTTTCCGATTCCGCGGTGGCGCCTGCCGACACCGCCACCTCTCCGTTGCGCCGACTGCTGCGTTATGAAATCGGCGTGATCCCGCTGCCATATTTCCTCGGCATCGCCCTGACCGTGTTTCTCTCCGCGCACCTTGGCCTGCTGCCGAAAACCATGATCGGCGGCCTGGCAGTGATCATGACCATGGGCATGTTCTTCGGCCAGATCGGTCAGCGCCTGCCGATCCTCAAGGAAATCGGCGGCGGGGCGATCCTGTGCCTGATGCTGCCGTCGGTGCTGGTGTTCTACGGCTTCTTCGGCAGCACCACCATCGACGCCACCAAGATGCTGATGAAGGACGCCAACTTCCTCTATTTCGTCATCGCCAGCCTGGTGGTGGGCAGCATCCTCGGCATGAACCGCTTCATCCTGGTGCAAGGCATGGTGCGTATGTTCGTGCCGCTGCTGGTGGGCACCCTGGCTGCGGTGGGCGCCGGCCTGTTGGTGGGTTCGCTGTTTGGCTACAGCGTCTATCACACCTTCTTCTTCATCATCGTGCCGATCATTGGTGGCGGGATCGGCGAAGGCATCCTGCCGTTGTCGCTGGCCTATTCGGCGATTCTCGGCGGCAGCCCCGACCAGTACGTGGCGCAACTGGTCCCGGCGGCAGTGGTGGGCAATATTGTCGCGATCATCTGCGCCGGCGTGCTGGCCCGGCTGGCCCTGCGCCGGCCGGAACTGAACGGCGACGGCATGTTGATCCGCGCGAAAGAAGAGAACGACCGCTTCCGCGAGCAGGAAGACAAGAGTCAGGGCATCGACTTCCGCTACATGGGCGCGGGCGTGCTGGTGATTTGCGCGTTCTTCGTCCTCGGCGGCCTGCTGGAGAAGGTGGTGCACATTCCCGGGCCGGTGATGATGATTCTGGTGGCGGTGCTGTTCAAATACCTGCAAGTGCTGCCGGCTCGGCTGGAGGAAGGCAGCAAGTCGTTCTACAAACTGGTGTCCACGGCGTTCATCTGGCCGGTGATGATCGGCCTCGGCATGCTGTATGTGCCGCTGGACAGCGTGGTCAAGGTGTTCTCGCTGGGTTATGTGGTGGTCTGCGCGTCGGTGGTGATCGCCATGACCCTGGCGGGTTTCCTGATCGGTAACCTGCTGAAGATGTTCCCCATCGAGTCCGCCATCGTCACCTGCTGCCACAGCGGGCTGGGCGGCACCGGAGACGTGGCGATCCTGTCGGCCTCCAGCCGCATGTCACTGATGCCGTTCGCGCAGATTTCCACGCGGATCGGCGGCGCTTCGACGGTGATTCTCGCCACCTTGCTGCTCGGCCTGTTTCACTGAGCCCAAGGCCGCGCCAACGCCCGGGAAAATCCCCGGGCACGGCGCGGCAAGCCGTCTATGCTTGGCCTTTCACCGGAGGCTCTTCATTGGGCGGGTCACCTACGGTAGGCGGAACGGTCGGCTTGACCGGCACGCCTTCTGGCTCCTGCACCGGATCCGGTGGTGGCAGGTTCGGGTCGTCGATATTCGGATCGGGCGTTTCTGCCGGGATAGGGATATTCATTGGCCTTACCTCGAATGGACGTTGATTGCGGCGTTCAAGGCTTCGACCCCGCGCTCCCGGCATCGCTCACTTTTTATTGAACCCCCGCGCCAGCCATTGCTCTGAACCATTACCGCCAGCCGTAACGGAGCGATGTTCGATGACCCGCAATGAGCCTTTCGAAACCGAGCGAATGGCCGGTGGCGACAGCCCCGCCGACGAACCCCTGAGCCTGTCCCAGGCCCTGTTGCTGCCCCGCGTGGTGATCGAGAACACCAGTCCGGTGCTCGACGCCGGGCTGTTTCCGGTCAAGACCGAAGTGGGCAAGACGGTGACGGTCAACAGCTCGGTGTTCGCCGATGGCCATGACGTGCTCGCGGTCACCCTCAACTGGCGCCAGGCCCGTAGCCGGCGCTGGCACAGCATTCCGATGGTGGCGCTGGGCAACGACCGCTGGCAGGCGGCGTTCAGCGTCAACGAGGTGGGCCGGCACCTGTTCCTGATCGAAGCGTGGATCGATGGCTACGCCACCTATTGCCACGACCTGGAGAAGAAATTCAGCGCCGGCGTCGATATCGCCCTGGAATTGAAGGAGGGCCGCCTGCATCTGGAGCACGGCGCCGAACGCAGCGCCGGCCCGCTGCGCGAGCAACTGCTCACTCTCGCCAAGCGCCTGCGTAAGGGGCTGCCGGCCCAGGCCCAGGTGGAGTTGCTGATGGCGGCCGCCACCCGGGTCTTGATGGCCCAGGCCGAGCCGCGCAGCTACCTCAGCCGCAGCCCGGAATTTCCGCTGGAAGTGGAGCGCGAGCGGGCGGTGTTCGCCAGTTGGTACGAGCTGTTCCCGCGCTCGATCACCGACGATCCGCAGCGCCACGGCACCTTCAATGACGTGCACGAACGCCTGCCGATGATCCGCGACATGGGCTTCGACGTGCTGTATTTCCCGCCCATCCATCCCATCGGCACGCAATTTCGCAAGGGCCGCAACAATGCCCTGCAGGCCGCGCCGGATGATCCCGGCAGTCCCTATGCCATCGGCAGCGCCGACGGCGGCCACGACGCCATCCACCCGCAACTGGGCAGCCGCGAGGATTTCCGTCGGCTGGTGGCCGCCGCCGCCGAGCACGGCCTGGAAATCGCCCTCGACTTCGCCATCCAGTGCTCCCAGGACCACCCCTGGCTCAAGGAGCATCCCGGCTGGTTCTCCTGGCGCCCGGACGGCAGCATTCGTTATGCGGAAAACCCGCCGAAGAAGTACCAGGACATCGTCAACGTCGATTTCTATGCGCCCGACGCCATCCCCTCGCTGTGGCTGGCGCTGCGCGACGTGGTGCTGGGCTGGGCGGAAGAGGGCGTGAAGCAGTTTCGCGTCGACAACCCGCACACCAAGCCGCTGCCGTTCTGGCAATGGCTGATCGCCGATATTCGCGGCCGTCACCCGGAGGTGATTTTCCTCGCCGAGGCCTTCACCAAGCCGGGGATGATGGCGCGGCTGGGCAAGGTCGGTTTCAGCCAGAGCTACACCTACTTCACCTGGCGCAACACCAAGGCCGAGATCGAGGAATATTTCCAGACCCTCGACCAGCCGCCGTGGTCGCTGTGCTACCGGCCGAACTTCTTCGTCAACACCCCGGACATCAACCCGTTCTTCCTGCACACCAGCGGGCGCGCCGGCTTCCTCATCCGCGCGGCCCTGGCGACCATGGGCTCGGGCGTGTGGGGCATGTACTCGGGCTTCGAACTCTGCGAAGCGGCGCCGATCCCCGGCAAGGAGGAATACCAGGACTCGGAGAAATACGAGATCCGCCCGCGCGACTTCACCCAGCCCGGCAACATCATTGCCGAGATCGCCCAGCTCAACCGCATCCGCCGCCAGCAGCCGGCGTTGCAGAGCCATCTGGGCGTGCGCTTCTTCAACGCCTGGAACGACAACATCGTCTATTTCGGCAAGCCCGATCCCGATGGCGAGGGCTTCATTCTGGTGGCGGTCAGCCTTGACCCGCACAACGCCCAGGAAGCGCACTTCGAACTGCCGCTGTGGGAACTGGGGCTGGATGACAACGCCACCACCCGCGGCGAAGACCTGATGACCGGCCACCGCTGGAACTGGTACGGCAAAACCCAGTGGATGCGTATCGAGCCCTGGCACCTGCCGTTCGGTATCTGGCGTCTGGACAAAGCGAACTAGAAAGGGAATCGACCATGGCGAGAAAAAACCGTCCCGCGGCCTTCATTGATGATCCCCTCTGGTACAAGGACGCGATCATCTACCAGATCCACATCAAATCCTTCTTCGACTCCAACAACGACGGCATCGGCGATTTTCCCGGCCTGCTGGCCAAGCTCGACTACATCGCCGACCTGGGGGTGAACACCCTCTGGCTGCTGCCGTTCTACCCGTCGCCGCGGCGCGATGACGGCTACGACATCGCGGCCTACAAGGCGGTGCACAGCGACTACGGCACCCTGGCCGACGTGCGCCGCTTCATCGCCGAAGCGCACAAGCGCAACTTGCGGGTGATCACCGAGCTGGTCATCAATCACACCTCCGACCAGCACCCGTGGTTCCAGCGTGCCCGCCACGCCAAGCGCGGTTCCAAGGCGCGGGATTTCTATGTGTGGTCCGACAGCGACCAGAAATACGACGGCACGCGGATCATCTTCCTCGACACGGAAAAGTCCAACTGGACCTGGGACCCGGTCGCCGGTCAGTACTTTTGGCACCGCTTCTACTCGCACCAGCCGGACCTGAACTTCGACAACCCGCAGGTGATGAAGGCGGTGATCGACGTGATGCGCTTCTGGCTCGACCTCGGTGTCGACGGCCTGCGCCTGGATGCCATCCCGTACCTGATCGAGCGCGACGGCACCAACAACGAGAACCTGCCGGAAACCCACCAGGTCCTGAAGCAGATCCGCGCCGAAATCGACGCCAATTACCCTGACCGCATGCTCCTCGCCGAGGCCAACCAGTGGCCGGAAGACACCCAGTTGTATTTCGGCGAAGGCAAGGGCGACGAATGCCACATGGCCTTCCACTTCCCGCTGATGCCGCGCATGTACATGGCGCTGGCCCAGGAAGACCGCTTCCCGATCACCGATATCCTGCGCCAGACCCCGGAAATCCCGGAGAACTGCCAGTGGGCGATCTTCCTGCGCAACCACGATGAACTGACCCTGGAAATGGTCACCGACCGTGAGCGCGACTACCTGTGGAACTACTACGCGGCCGACCGCCGGGCGCGGATCAACCTCGGCATCCGCCGGCGCCTGGCGCCGCTGATGCAGCGCGACCGCCGCCGCGTCGAGCTGCTGACCAGCCTGCTGCTGTCGATGCCGGGCACGCCGACCCTGTACTACGGCGATGAAATCGGTATGGGCGACAACATTTACCTCGGCGACCGCGACGGCGTGCGCACGCCGATGCAGTGGTCGCTGGACCGCAACGGCGGTTTCTCCCGCGCCGACCCGGCGCGGCTGGTCTTGCCGCCGATCATGGACCCGCAGTACGGCTACCAGACCATCAACGTCGAGTCGCAGATCGAAGACCCGCACTCGCTGCTGAACTGGAACCGTCGCCTGCTGGCGGTGCGCAAGCAGCAGAAGGCCTTCGGTCGCGGCACCTTGAAAATGCTCGCGCCGAACAACCGCCGCATCCTCGCCTACCTGCGTGAATTCACCGGGCCCGATGGCGTCAGCGAAACCGTGCTGTGCGTGGCCAACGTGTCCCGCGCGGCGCAAGCGGTGGAGCTGGACCTGGCGCCGTGGGTCGACCGTGTGCCGGTGGAAATGCTCGGCGGCTGTGCCTTCCCGCCGATCGGTCACTTGCCGTTCATGCTGACCCTGGCGCCGTACGGGTTCTATTGGTTCCTGCTGGCGCCGAAGGACAACATGCCCAGTTGGCACGTCGAAGCCGCACAGCCGCTGCCGGAGTTCACCACCCTGGTGCTGAAAAAGCGCATGGAGGAACTGCTCGACGCCCCGGCCCGCGAAACCCTGGAGCAGACCATCCTGCCGCAGTACCTGCCCAAGCGGCGCTGGTTCGCCGGCAAGGACGCGGCCATCGAACAGGTGCACATCGCCTACGGCGTGCGGTTCGGCTCGCCCACCAGCCCGGTGCTGCTCAGCGAGATCGAAGTGGACAGCGATGGCCAGCGGCGCCGCTACTTCCTGCCGTTCGGTCTGGTCGGCGAGGAGCAGATTCACAGCGCCTTGCCGCAGCAACTGGCGCTGGCGCGGGTGCGCCGTGGTCGTCAGGTCGGCTTTATCACCGACGGTTTCAGCCTGGAAACCTTCGTTCGCGGCCTGCTCGACGGTTTCGCCCAGCACACCCGGCTGGCCGGTAGCGACGGCGAGCTGCACTTCGAATCCACCCCACAACTGGCGGCGCTGGGCCTGGGCGACGACGCCGAGGTGCGCTACCTGTCGGCGGAGCAGTCCAACAGCTCGGTGGTGGTCGGCGGCAAGCTGGTGCTCAAGCTGATTCGCCGGGTCAACGGCGGTATCCACCCGGAACTGGAAATGGGCGCCTACCTGACCGCCGCCGGCTTCGCCAATATCTCGCCATTGCTGGGCTGGTTGAGCCGCGTCGATGAGGCCGGCGAACCGCACCTGTTGGCGATTGCCCAAGGTTACCTGAGCAACCAGGGCGATGCTTGGGACTGGACCCAGAACAACCTCGAACGCGCCGTGCGCGATGACATGGACGCCCCGCAACTGCGCGGCGACGGCCACGCCGACGCGCTGGAAGACCTCACCGGTTTCGCCGCGTTGCTCGGCCAGCGCCTGGGCGAAATGCACCAGGCCCTGGCGTTGCCCAGCGACGACCCGGCATTTCAGACCCGCGTCAGCAATGGCCAGGACAGCCAGCGTTGGGGCGAGCAGATCGCCGAGCAACTGCGTACCGCGCTGGACCTGCTGGTGCAGCACCGCGACCAGCTCGACGAGGAAAGCCAGGCGCTGGTCGCCGATCTCGAACAGCAGCGCGAAAGCCTGCTGCGCGAAGTCGGGCAACTCGCCGAGCAGGCCGAAGGCGGCCTGGTGATGCGCGTGCACGGTGACCTCCACCTGGGCCAGGTGCTGGTGGTGCAGGGCGATGCCTACCTGATCGACTTCGAGGGCGAGCCGGCCCGGCCGCTGGACGAGCGCCGGGCCCGGCACAGTCCGTACAAGGACGTCAGCGGTGTGCTGCGTTCCTTCGACTATGCTGCTGCGATGGCGCTGCGCGGCGCGGCGGGAGCCGGTGCGCTGCCCGACAACCTGCAGGCGCGGCAACGGATCACCCGCCGCTACCTGCACCAGTCACGCCACGCCTTTATCCAGGCCTATGGCCTGGCCACCGCCAGTCTTCCCCATGCCTGGGCGCGAGACGGCGGCGAGCAGGCGGCGCTGGAACTGTTCAGCCTGGAGAAGGCTGCCTACGAAATTGCCTATGAAGCCGAAAACCGCCCGAGCTGGTTGGCCGTGCCCTTGCATGGTCTGCACGGGCTTGTCAGTACCTGGGGAGAGCAGTAGATGAGCGTGCACAAGCGGGAACATGGCGGGCTGAGCCGTACCGATGTCGATGACCTGGTGAATGCCCGGCACAGCGATCCTTTTTCGGTGCTCGGCGCGCACGGCGATGGTGCAGGAGGCACCTGGTTACGCGCCTATTTGCCGGATGCCTTGAGCGTGCATGCGCTGGGCCGTGGCGATGGCGCGGAACTCGCCGAGCTGGAGCAGGGAAGCGTGCCAGGACTGTTCATCGCACACTTCACCCAGCCGCCCGGCGATTACCTCTGGCGCATCAACTGGGCCGGGGGCGAGCAGGTCACCGAAGACCCTTACAACTTTGGCCCGCAACTGGGCGACATGGACCTCTACCTGTTCAGCGAGGGCAACCACCGCGACCTCGCCAACCGCCTCGGCGCGCAGCCGATCGAGGTCGATGGCGTGCATGGCGTGCGCTTCTCGGTGTGGGCGCCGAACGCCCGCCGCGTCTCGGTGGTGGGCGCCTTCAACAACTGGGACGGCCGGCGCCATCCGATGCGCCTGCGCCATGCCAGCGGGGTCTGGGAGCTGTTCATTCCGCGCCTGGGCGCTGGTGAAACCTACAAATACGAAGTGCTCGGCCAGGACGGTGTGCTGCCGCTCAAGGCCGACCCTTTGGCGCGGGCCACCGAACTGCCGCCGAGCACCGCCTCGAAAGTGGCCGGGCCGCTGCGGCACGAATGGCGCGACCAACAATGGCTGCAAGCGCGAGAAGCGCGCCAGCGCAGCAACGCGCCGTTGTCGATCTACGAACTGCATGCCGGCTCCTGGCAGTGCGAGCTGGATGAGGCCGGCGAAGTCACCCGCTTCTACAACTGGCGCGAACTGGCCGAGCGCCTGGTGCCCTACATCCAGGAACTGGGTTTCACCCATATCGAACTGATGCCGATCATGGAGCACCCGTTCGGTGGCTCGTGGGGCTATCAGCCGCTGTCGATGTTCGCGCCCACGGCGCGTTACGGCACGGCGGAGGATTTCGCCGCGTTCATCGATGCCTGCCACCAGGCCAGCATTGGCGTGATCCTCGACTGGGTGCCGGCGCATTTCCCCACCGACAGCCATGGCCTGAGCCGCTTCGACGGCACCGCGCTGTACGAATACGAAAACCCGCTGGAAGGCTTCCACCAGGACTGGGACACCCTGATCTACAACCTCGGCCGCACCGAAGTGCACGGCTTCATGCTGGCTTCGGCGCTGCACTGGCTACGGGAATTCCACATCGATGGGCTGCGGGTCGATGCGGTGGCCTCGATGCTCTACCGCGACTACTCGCGCAAGGCCGGCGAATGGGTGCCGAACCGCCACGGCGGGCGCGAGAACCTCGAAGCCATCGACTTCCTCCGTCACCTCAACGAGGTGGTCGCGGTCGAAGTGCCGGGCGCGCTGGTCATCGCCGAGGAATCCACCGCCTGGCCCGGCGTCAGCCAGCCGGTGCAACAGGGCGGGCTGGGCTTCTCCTACAAATGGAACATGGGCTGGATGCACGACACGCTGCACTACATCCAGAACGACCCGATCCATCGCCAGCACCACCACAACGAAATGAGCTTCGGCCTGATCTATGCCTATTCCGAGCATTTCATCCTGCCGATCTCCCACGACGAAGTGGTGCACGGCAAGCACTCGCTGATCGACAAGATGCCCGGTGACCGCTGGCAGAAATTCGCCAACCTGCGCGCCTACCTGGCGTTCATGTGGTGCCATCCGGGCAAGAAACTGCTGTTCATGGGCTGCGAGTTCGGCCAGTGGCGCGAGTGGAACCACGACAGCGAACTGGACTGGTATCTGCTGCAGTACAGCGAGCACCTTGGGGTGCAGCGCCTGGTCGGCGACCTCAACCGCCTGTACCGCGAAGAGCCGGCCCTGCACCAGCAGGACTGCGTGCCGCAGGGTTTCCAGTGGCTGATTGGCGATGATGCGCATAACAGCGTCTATGCCTGGCTGCGCTGGAGCGCCAGTGGCGAACCGTTGCTGGTGGTTGCCAACTTCACCCCGATTCCCCGCGAGGGCTACCGCATCGGTGTGCCGTTCGGCGAGCGCTGGGACGAAGTGTTCAATAGTGATTCGCAGCGTTATGCCGGCACCAACTACGGCAACGAAGGCGCGGTGGTCGGGCAGGCGCTGCCGAGTCATGGTCAGCCGATTTCGCTGGCGTTGAACTTGCCGCCGTTGGCGGTGCTGATTTTGCGGCCGGCTTGACCGCGTTGCGGGACCGCTCTTGCGGTCCCGCTTTCTTTCTAGGCAGGGTTTTGGCCAAACACCGCCCGCAAATGCCCGCGATAGGCATCGAACGCATTGATCGCACCTTTCACCGCATGAGCCTCTTCCTCGCTACTCAGCTCCAGCGCATCCACCAGCGCCACGAACTGCCGCCAGTGCGGCGCGCGGCCGTCCGGGTGGGCGGCCAGGTGGCGGGCGCCTTGCTCGCCGTCCAGGCCCAGGCGCTGGGTTTCCTTGAACAGAAACGCCGCACCCAGGTTTGAGCCTTCACTGCAATACAGCCAGCCCAGGGCTTCAGCCGGGTGCGCCAGTTTCACCAACGCCGGCGCGGCGGGCGTTTTCAGACCGAGGTCACGCAGGTCCGACTCCACTGCCGCGAACCGCGACAGCAGTTCCAGGCCGGGCAGTTGCGCGTTCAGATCGCTGTCGCGGTACAGCCCCAGCAGGCTGCCGTGGAAACGGTGTTGCAGTTGCAGGAACAGCGCGTAACGCTCGCGGTTGGCGAACGGTTGCGCAGCCATGACCAGTGCGTCAACGCTGTCGTGGTCGCTGCTGCTGGCGGCTTTCAAGCGCTTGCAACGGCTGGGGGATGGGGCGGAAACGGCGGGAGCATTCATCGGGCATTCCATCGAAGGTGACTGTGCCGGGAATGATGCGCAGCGGGGTGGGAGGGGGACAATCGTGGCTCTATTAAGATCGCTTAAGGTCGCTGCATCGCGAGCAAGCTCGCTCCTACAGTGGATTGAGCCGCGCCCCTGTAGGAGCGAGCTTGCTCGCGATTCGCACATGACACCCCAAACTGAAAAATCAGAACGCCGACTCCCGAATCACCACCGCCACCAGGTTATTCACCCCCCGCCACAACAAACTCTGCCGCTCTCCCTCCAACACCACCGTGCCCCGCAGAACCATGGCGTTCTCCGGTGCATCACCGCTCACCCGCAACGTCGCCCGGTACAGCGCTTGTTCGGGCTTGGGCGGTTCGTTGCCGTCGAGGCTGGCGGCGATGCTGCCCTGGTAGGGTGAGGCGAGTTCCGGCGCCGAGCCGAGGCGGCGGCTGGCGGTCTGCGCCAGGTGTTCGAGTTGCACCGGCCGCGCGGCACGGCTGAAGGTCTCGGGGTAGAACCAGCCGCGGCTGTCCGCAGGCAGACGGTGCAGGTCATGCTCTTCGACAAACGCTTCGACCTGCTGGCCAGTCCCCCCCACCAGCGTGCCCAGCCATTGCCCCGCGGGCAGCCATTCGCCGACCGCCAGCGGCTCGGCCACTTCGCGAACCTCGCCGGCGAAGGCCGCGCGCACGGTGAGTTCCTGCCATTGCTGGCGCAATACCTGCTGGCGCTGTTGCGCGGCAGTCAGTTCCTGGCGTACCACTCCCAGTCCGGCGGCGCTTTCGCGGTCGAGCAACTGGAAGCTGGTCTGCCATTGCAGGATCAGGATGCGCCGTTCGACGCTGTCCAGTTCATGCCGCAGGTCCGGGGCATCGAGCATGAACAGTGGCTGCCCGGCCTGAACCCGGTCGCCGGCCTGTACCAGCACCTGCGCCAGTCGCCCGGCCACGGGCGTGTACAGACTGCTCTGCTGCGCGGCCTTGAGCAGCGCCGGCGCTTCGACGCTGCTGCGCCATGGCAGGCACAGCAGCACCAGCGCCAACAGGCAGGCGGACAGGCTGATCAGACTGTTGCGGTTCATGCGGTAGTCCTTGCGGCGGGCGAACCACTGGCGCGCTTCGTTGACCAGTGGCAGCAGGATGAAATAGCCGATCTCGACGGCGAACAGCAGCAGGCCGAGCAGCTTGAAGGCGAAGTGATAGACCAGCAGGGCGATGCCCAGGAACAGGAAGAACCGGTAGATCCAGGTGCCGATGGAGTAACCGATCAGCACCCGCCGCATGCCCGCGGAAAAAAACTCCGGTGGCGCATCGCCGAAACCGAACAGCACTTCGCGCAGGCGCCAGCGGGTCAGGGCGAAGGCGCGTTGTTGCAGGTTGGGCACGCCGAGCAGGTCGGACAACAGGAAGTAGCCGTCGAAGCGCATGAACGGGCTGAGGTTGACCGCCAGGGTGAGGATCCAGGTGGTGCTGGCCAGGGTGAACACGGCGCTGCGCAGCATGCCGTCCTGCAGGAAACTCCAGAGCAGCGTGGCCCAGCAGGCCAGGGCCAGTTCCGCGGCCATGCCGGCGGCGCCGATGGCCAGTCGCTGGCGACGCCGGGCCAGACGCCAGGCGCCGGAAGTGTCGGTGTAGAGCACCGGCCACATCACCAGCAGGGCCACGCCCATGGTTGCCACCCGCGCGCCGTGGCGCTTGCAGGTGTAGGCGTGGCCCAACTCGTGGAGCACCTTGGCGAGGATCAGGGTCAACCCGGCCAGTGCCGCGCCCTGGAAAGTGAAGAAGTGCAGGAAGGTGTGGGTGAAGGTGTCCCACTGGCGGAGCACCAGGGCCAGGCCGAGCAGGCCGGCGGCGACGGTCAGCAGCAGGAAAGTGCGGCTGAAGAACGGCGCGACCCAGGGCAGCGTGCGTTGCAGAAAGGCATCCGGGCGCAACAACGGCACGCGCACGAACAGGTAGTTTTTCAGCAGCCAGCGTGCCCAGCCGGTCTTGCGGTTGTGCAGGGCCTCCAGCAGGCGTCCGCGGTCTTCGTCGTCGCGGCATTGCAGCAGGTGGTTGTGGCGCAGGAAGGCGCGCAGGCGTTCGACGTCCTGGGCGTCCAGTTCCAGGGTGGTGCTGGCGCTGACCTGCTCGGCGATGCGTTGCGCGCAGCCGAGGCTCCAGCGCTTGAGGATCTCCAGTTCGGCCCAGCCAAGGCGGAAGAACTGTCCGCTGGCCGGGTCTTCGAGGGTCCAGCCGGGCGCGCCGCTGGCATCACGCGGGCCGGGGTGCAGGCGCAATTCTTCGCGCAGTTCGCCGAGGCTGGCGCTGGCGGCGGTCACAGGGCAAACCAGATGCGCAGGGTCGCCAGCGGTCGGCGCAACAGGTAGGTGAACAGCGTGGTGCGTTCGCCATAGACCTTGGCCGTGCCTTTGAGGCCGATGCGGATTCGCGGGTCGGCCTCGTTGAACGCGGCCTTCAGCCGATAGGCCATGCCGCCCTCGGCGGTGGCCGTGGCGCGGTAGCCCAGGCGCTTGAGGCTGCCTTGCAACGGCGCCGCCGGGTCGGTGTTGAGGAACAGCAGCACCTCGGCACCGCTTTGCAATTCGATGGCGTCATTGACCGGCAACTGGATCTCCAGTTGGGTGTGCGCCGGGTCCGCCACCTGCAGGATCTGCTCGCCCAGCGACACCGGGCGGCCCTGCCATTGCGCGGGGTCGTCGAACAGCGCGACGCCGTCGTGCGGGGCGAGGATCCGCGTGCGTTCAAGGCTTTGTTCGAGAAAGCGCACCTCGGCCATGGCCTGTTCGCGGCGGCCTTGCAGCACCGCCAGCCCGGCCTTGCTGCGGGCGTCGCTGAGGGCTTGTTGCTGGGCCTGACGGAACTCGCCGTCGGCGATCGCCAGGGCTTGGCGCGAGGCTTCCAGGCGGCTTTGCAGTTCACGGGCATCGAGCTGGATCAGCGGCTGCCCGGCCTGCACGGCCTGGTTCGGTTCGACCAACAGGCGCTCCACCACACCTTGCAGCGGTGCGCGCAGCACGCTCGGTTGCAGGGCGACGATTTCCGCCGGGGCGAGGGCGGCCTGGCGGATCGGCAGGAGCAGGATCAGCAGCAGCGCGCCGGCCCCGCCTAGCCACCAACGACGATCACGGCGCAAGCGCTGCAACGGACGCGGGCGCGCCGGTTGCAGGCTGGCCCAGGCGTGGCCGAACGCATCCTGCATCAGCGGCAGCAGCGTGGCGTCGTTGCCGTCCAGCGGCTGGTCGCGGGCCAGCAGCAGGGCGCCGAGCACGTGACCGTGACGGTCCGCCAGCGGCAGCCAGACCAGCCACGACGGCAGGTATTCGGCCCATTGCGCCTGATCGGCGCTGCCCAGTTGGCTGGCATTGAACTGCGCCAGTTTCGGCCCCGGGTGTTGCTGTTGCCAGGTGCGGCAATGGCTGGCGAGCCAGTGATTGAACGGCGCGTCGGCTTCCACCGTGGCCAGCCCGGACAGGCTCAGCAGGCGCTGCTCGCGGGCGTCCCAGAGCATGGCTTGGCGATAGGGCAGCAGGCGCCGGCTGTCGTTGACCATGACGAAGCCCAGCGCCGCCATGTCTTCGGCGGCGCGGACCTGGCGTTCGAGCTGGACCAGGCCGGCCAGTGCCGGCGTCGGCAGGGCGGCGCTCATGTTGGCGGCGCCGCTGGCGGATCGATGCGCGCGGTACCGCTCATGCCGGGCAGCAATTGACCGGGTTGCGCGTCGAGGCGGCCGAAGACCTTGAGGGTCTGGCTCAGCGGGTCGATCACCGAGCCCAGGCGTTCGACCCTGGCCTCGTAGTCGCCGCCGGTTTCTTCCAGGTGCACGTTGAAGCGGTAGCCCGGCTTGAGCCAGGCCATCCAGCGCGACGGCACGATCAATTCCACCTCGAAGGCGCTGTCGTCATACAGCGCCAGCAGCTCCTTGCCTTCGGCGACGTATTCCCCCGGTTGCACCTTGCGTTCGGCGACCCGCCCGGAGAACGGCGCGGCGATGCTGCAATGCTGCACCATCACCTGGTTCACGCCGTTCTGCGCCCGCGCCATGCTCAGTTCGGCCTGGGCCTGGCTGAGGTCGGAGACGCTGATGGACTGCAACTGGTCGAGCTTCTTCGCCACGCCGAGCTTTTTGTTCGCCGCTTCCTGGGCGGCGCCGGAGTGACCCAGGCGCGCGCGGTGAATGGCGCAGTCGAAGGCGACCAGACGGTCGCCCTTGCGGAAGCTGTCGCCTTCCTTGACCTTCAGCTCGGTGATCTTGCCCGCCAGTTCGCTGGAAATCACCGTGCGCTGGCTGGCGCTGAGCTGGACCCGCAGGTCCGGCGCGTTCATCGCACTGGTCGCTGGCGCCTGCAACGGCGCGGGCTCCTCGGCCAGGACCGTGGCGCTGCCGAGCAGCAGCGCCAGCAGCCAGGTTTCAGCGGCGGGCCGGTGCATGGCTGACCTCGACCACTTCGGTGCCCTGCAACGAACCGACGCTGCTCCACAGGTCCAGTTTCACTGGCTGCAGCCGTTGCGGGGTGACGTAGTCGGTGCTGCTCACGGCGTAGCGCATCATCAGCGGTGCCTGGATCGTGCCTTGGGCCAGCGCCGCGCTTTTCTGGCCGATGGCGCGGGCCAGTTCGGCGACGCTGTCACCGGCCAGACGCTCCGGCAGCGGGTCGAGGCCGGCGGCCTGGTAGATGGCGCCGTAGGCGGTTTGCAACTGGGCGAAGCTGCGGTCGCGGCTGCGCAGGGCGAGGACCGTCTCGGTGCTGGTGCGCACCTGTTCCAGCACGGTCTGGGCGTCGCTGCGCACGGCGTTTTCGGTCTGCAGCAGGATGCCGTTCTGGATCCGTTGCAGCTCGTTGGAGCGCTCGAATAACTGGGTGGCCTGATGGTATTGCTGCCAGGCCACGTTGACCTGGGTCAGCACCGCCATGCGCATGGCCTGGCGGCGCATTTCGCCCAGTGCTTCACGGGCTTCGCCGGTGCGGCTGATGGCTGGGTAGGCAAGCACGTTGAACAGGTTCCAGCTCACTTGCACGCCAGCGTCGGCCCAGTGGTTGTTGGTGGTGTAGCTGTTGCTGTCGTAGTTGCCGCCGACGAACAGCGAGGCCCCCGGCAGCAGGCGCAGCAGCGCGGCGCGGGTTTCCAGCACGGCGTTGCGCGCCTGGTAGCTTTCCTCGCGGACTTCCGGGCGGCGGACCATGGCCATGGCTTCCAGGTCGTCGAGGCGGTAGGCCAGGTTCGGTGCCTGGAGCTGTTGATCGCTGGGCACCACGACGTCGAAGCGGGTCGCCGGCGGCAGGTTCATCAAGCCGGCCAGGCGCGCCTTGGCGGTGGCCAGTTCGCCGTCGACGGTTTCCAGTTGGCGCACCATTTCCAGCAGGCCTTTCTGGTAACGCAGGGCGTCCACCGGCGCGAGCAGGCGCTGGCGTTCGGTCTGCCGGGCCTGTTCCAGCGCCTGGCGGGCGTCGGTCAGGGCGCGCTGCACTTGCGGTTGCAGGCGCTGGGCGGTGGCGGCTTCCCAGTAGGCGCTGCGCACTTGCTGGATGATGTCGGCGATCACCCGGCGCCGGCGTTCCTCGGCGGCCAGCACCTTGTTGGCCTGGGCCTTGGCGCCGAAATAGCCGATGCCGAAGTCCAGCACGTTCCACGACATCTGCAAGTCGGCGCTACGCACCGAGCGGTCCTGGCTGGTGGACGGTTCCAGCGACTGGTTGCCGGTGCGGATCGATTCGCTGGAGGAGGCCAGGGTGTTGTCGCGGCCACGCCAGCCGGCGCGGGCGGCCAGCTTGGGCAGCATGTCGTAGCTGCTCTGCTCCAGCAGGTTGTCTTCCAGGGCGCGCTCCATCAGGCCCAGCCGCTGTTGCAGGTTGTACTTGACCGCGCGGGCCATGGCCTGGTCGAGGTCGATGGCCTGGGTCACCGGTTCCTGGTTGTCGAACATCTGGCTGCGGTCGGCGCTGGCCTGGGCCAGTTGCTGGTCGAGGGTCAGTGGTTCGGGGGTGATGGCGCATGCGCTCAGGCCCATGGCCATGAAGCCGACGGCGAGGTTCAGCGGCAGCCGTTTCGGCGAGCCGGGCAGTTGCTTCTTGATCACGTTATTTCCCTTGAACGAATGGTAAGCGGCGAACCAGCGGCGGGCGGTCGGCTTGGCGCTGGCGAGGATAGGAATCATTCCCAACATTGGGCAATTGCGGGTTTATTAAGATTGCTTAAGGTCGCAGCGGAATCGGGGGCCGCAAGCGGCCCCCTTGGTGTTACAGGGCCGCCAACTGCTGGCTGAGCGACGGGCTGCCGGGCAATGCGGCCTGCGGGCCGGCGCCCTCGCTGCGCACATGCACCTTGATCAGCGCCTGGCGCCCCTGGGCGTCCTGACCGCGCAGTAGCAGTTCCAATTGGCCCACGCGTGCCAGTTGCCGGCTGTCGACGCGCACTTCGCCGGTGCGCGGGTCGAAGCGGATCCAGCCCGGCAGCGCGAGGCCGTTGGCCAGTCGCACGCTCACCTGAACCCGGCCGTCGCGGCTGAGGAAGAGGCCGCCCGGCAGGCTCAGCACGCTGTCGGCGCCTTGTTCGCGGGCTTCCAGGGTGACCTCGCTGCGCACCGCCTTGACCCCGTTGACCAGCGGGTCCAGCGCCAGCAGCGGATTGCCGGGCTGGATAAGGCGCTGGTCGCTGCGCGCCTCCGGCAGCTCGTCCGGCTCGGGCAGGCGGGCGATGTCCTGGCGTTGTTGCTCGAAGCGCCGTTGACTGTCCTGGACCTCGCGTAGCACCTGCTCGGCGTTCGCCGGCGTTGCCTGTGGCGAGGCCGGCACCTGGAAGCTGATCGGCTGGTCGGCGAACGTCGCCGGTTGCGACCAGCGCTCGCGGCTGTCCTGAAGGATGACCGGGGCGACGGTGTCGGGTGTTGGCGGGGTGACGGGGTCAACAGGATCAATCGGGTCTACCGGGTCAACAGGATCGACGGGGTCAACCGGATCCACCGGATCCACCGGATCAACCGGATCGACGGGGTCAACCGGCTCCACCGGGTCAACAGGGTCGACGGGGTCAACCGGATCCACCGGATCCACCGGATCAACAGGATCGACGGGGTCAACCGGATCCACCGGGTCAACAGGATCGACAGGGTCAACTGGGTCCACAGGATCAACCGGATCCACCGTCCCCACAGTCCCCGTCAGCCTCAGATCGACCGAGAACGTGCTGCTGGCAAGCGCACCATCGTTCAACTGCAGGATCAGACTGATGCGCTCGTCCGCGCTGCCCGTGGTATTGGCGTACGACAGTTGCCGCAGCAGGGTGTTGACCTGGGCGCTGCTCAGGGCGGCGTCGATGTTCAGGGTCATGGCGCCGTCCGCCGAGTGCAGCCGGGCCACGGCGACGCCGTCGAGCAGGATGACGCCGTTCTCCAGGCTGAAGCCGTTGCCGGCGATCAGGCCGAACTGGTCGGCGGACGAACCGTCGAACTCGCGGCGGATAGTCAGTCTGGCGCCCTGGTAGTTGCCCTGGCCGTCATTTCCAGCGTCCAGTTCGTAGTCGCTCAGGCGCAGGGTCGGAGCCAGGGCCACCGGCTGGCCGTCGCGGTGGTACAGCGGGTCGCTGACACCCGGCGCCGACAGCACGGCCACGCCGTCGCCCAGCGCCAGCACCTGGCCGTTGCTGCCCAAAAGGAGTTGCCCGGCGTTGCCCACGGCGTCGACCGCGCCGGCAGCCAGCAGCCCTTCGCGGGTGCTGTAGCGCTGGACGCTGCCGTTTTCCTGGGTGACATAGAGGCTGAGCCCGTCAGTGCTCAGCGCGATATCGCGAATGCCCTCCAGGGCGAAGCGTTCCGCGACGGTCAGGGTCTTGTTCGCGGTGTCCAGGCTCAGGCGCTGCACGCCGTTGGCGTCGGTGACGTACAGCGTCTTGCCGTCGGCGCTGACGGCCAGGTGCTGGACCTTGCCGAGTTCGACGAGCACGCCGGCGCTGTCCTTCTGGCCGTTGCTCAGGCCGGTCAGCACCGTCAGCCCGCCGTCGCTGCCGCGGCTGTAGACGATCACCGAGGGGCGCGCCTCATAGACGGTGGTGACGATCAGGTAGTTGCCGCTGACGCTGATCGCCGAGGGCAGCCAAAGGTGCGGCGGCGTGTCGCCGCTGGCTTCGATCACCTGCTTGAAGGCCAGGCTGCCGTTGTCCGCGCGACTGAAGACCATCAGCCCGGTGTCGGTCATGACATAGGCGAACTTGCCATCGGTCGACAGCTCGACCTGGCGGAAGCTTTGCCATTCGACGGACGCGTCGGTGTCCAGCACTTGCGCCAGGCTCAGCCCACCCTGGGCATCCCGCGCATACACCCGCAACTGCTGGTTATCGTTGGCCGAGACGAACAGGTGCTTGCCGTCGCTGCTCAGGCTCAGGTGCTGGATGCTTTTCACGCCCTCGGCGAGGGGCAGGCTGCTGACCAGGCTGACCCGCCCGGCGCTGTCCAGGCTGAACAACGCCAGGTTGCCCTGGGTGTCGGCGGCATACAGCAGTTTGCCGTCGGCGCTCAACACCGCGCCGCTCAGCTCACCCAGCCCGGCGAGGCTGGCGAGCGGGCGGGACAGGCTGAATTCGCCCAGCGACAGCAGCGGGTCGTCACCCACCACCGGGGTGTCATTGATCAATTGGGTATTGATCCGCACGTCCAGCGCCGCGGAGGTCAGCCGGCCGTCATTGAGGGTGATGCTGAAGCGCTGCACCGCGTCCGGGCTGTGGCTGGTGCTGGCGTAGGTGAGCTGATGCAGGACGTTGTTGACGTCTTCTTTGCTCGGCATGACCCCGGCGTCGTCGTTGAAGCGCACGGTGAGTGTGCCGTTGCCGATCTCGACGCTGCCGATGACCACGTCGCCCTTGAGCAGCTTGCCGTCCACCACCTTCAAGCCGTTGCCTTCCTGGAAGCCCAGGGTGTCGCCGGCTTTGACGTTGAGCAGGGTCACGTGCAGCGTGCTGCCCTGGTAGTTGCCCAGACCGTTGTTCAAGGCGTCGAGCTGGCTGTCGCCGATGCTCGCGACCGGCGCCAGCACCACCGCGCCTTCGCGCTCGCGGTAGAGCACGGCGGCGCCGCGGTTCTCCAGCACCGGCGCGGCGTTGGCAGCGGCCGCGCCGAAGGTGACGGTCACCGCCTGTTGCAGCGTGGTGAGGTAGTTGTCGGTCAGGGCGTAATCCATGTTTTCGCGGATTGCCAGGCTGATCTGCCGGCTGCCGGTGTTGTCGCTGCCGTGGTTGTAGAACGCCAGGCTGTCGATCAGCGTCGCGGCCTCGCTGGCCGAGCGCATGACGAACAGGTTTAGGCGCGTCACGCCGTTCTCGCGGATGACCTGGTACTGCAAGCCATTTGGCAGGGTGTAGACGTTGGTGTCGTCCTTGGTCGGGTCTTCGCCGCGGTTGTCCAGGTAGATCTTCTGGCCGAGCACGCTGATGACGTCGTGCTGGTTGATCGCGTCGAGGGTCAGCACCACCTGGCTGACCAACTGGCCCGCCTCGATGGTGTCGATGCGGGTCTTGTCGAACAGTTGCACCGGCGCGCCGAGGTCCGCCAGGGTCGGGTTGAGCACGCTGCTGTCGAGGATCGCCGGGTCGTTCACGCCGATCAGCGTCACCGCGACGGTGAGTACTGCACGGTTGCCATCGCCGTCGAAGAACACCACCTGCATCTTCACCTGATCGCCGTTGTGGGTCGGGTCCTGGCTGACGTTGCGGTAGTCGAGCTGACGCAGCGCCTGCTGGGCATCGGCCTGGGTCACCGTGCCGGTGAAGGTCAGGGTCAGGCGGCCGCCCTGCTGTTGCAGCGTGGCGATAACCGCGCCGTCCTTGAGGATCTGGCCGTTGGCCTGGGTGAAGCCGTTGCCCTCGGTGAAACCGAACAGGTCGTCGCTGGACGCACCGCCCTGGCGAGCGATCTGCACCGATGCGTTCTGGTAGTCGTCGCGCTGGTCCAGTTGCAGGTCGCTGACCGTTGCGCTGGGCAGCAACGGCACGGCGGCATCGCCTTCGGTGACGGTCAGCGCGCTGACGCCCAGGCGCAGGTCGAGCACGCTGGCGTCCCATTGGCCGCCGACCAGGTACAGGCTCTGGCCGTCCGCGCTCAGGCTGAGGCCGACCAGTTCGTTGTAATCGCCCTTGAGCGGGTGCGCTTCGCCGAGCAGCAGGCCGTCGCTGTTGCGGGCGTAGCCGGCCAGTGTGCCGCCGCCGGCGATGAACAGGGCGCTGCCGTCCGCGGTGACCGCCAGTTCGCTGGCCTGGCCGTCGACGCTCTGGCTGGCGAGCAAGCGCAGGCTGCCGTCGCTGCCCAGGGCCAGGATGCGCAGTTGCACGTCGCCGGCGTCCTGTTTGTCCAGGGCGTAGATGAAGCGGCCATCGGCGCTGAGGGTCATGGCGCTGAGGTTGTGCAGGGTGCTGCCGTCATTCAGGCCGACGCGCGCCACTTCGCTGAGGCTGCCGTCGCTGCCGATGCGCAGGGTGACGAGCAGGTCCTGGCCGCCCACGCCACTGACCAGCAAGAACTCGCCGTCGCTGCTGAGCAGCAGCCGCTGCGGGCTTTCCAGCCCCTGGACGCTGGTGGCCGGGGCGACTTGCGTCAGGCTGCCATCAGCCGCCTGACGCAGTTGGAACAGGCCGGCGCTGGTGGCCAGGTAGAGGGTGTCACCCTGCTGGGCGAGATCGACGATGGCCGGCAGTTCTTCGCCGAGGCTGTCGCCGGCGAACGTGGACGCCAGGTGCAATTGGCCGCTGCCGCTATCGCGGGCAAACACCAGCAGGCTGTTGCTGGTCCCGGACAGCACGTACAGCCAGTGCTGGTCGGCGCTGATCAGCACCTTCTCGGCACCGGCCAGCGTGGCGGCGTCGCCGTTCAGGCTCTGCACCAGGCTCAGGCGGCCTTCGCTGTCGCGGGCGAAGACGCTGAGGGTGGCTTTGCTGGAGTCGTCCCAGTGGACGCCGTCGCTGATCACATAAAGGAACTTGCCGTCGGCACTGAGCAGGCTGTCCCGGGGCGCCTCCAGCAGGTTGCCGAGGTTGTCGTCGTTGTTGCCGACGCTGTCGATCAGTTCCACATCGGTCATCGCGCCGCCTAGCGCGGGGCGCTGGTCGGGCATGGCCTGGACTTCCAGTTCCAGGCTGATCACCTGTTGGGCGCCACGGGCATCGGTGACGGTCAGGGTCAGTGCATGCACGCCCACCGTGCCGTCGACCGGGCTGCCGCTGAGCAGGCCGGTGGCCGGGTCGAAGGCGAGGCCCGCGGGCAGGCCGTCGAGGCGGAAGGTGAGGGCGTCGCCGTCGCTGTCGCTGAACCGCTCCAGGGGCAGGCTGAGGTTCAGGGTCTGGCCGATCTCGACCGGCGCCAGCGCGGCCAGCGGCGCGCTGATCTGCGGCGCGTGGTTGACCAGCACGACGATCGCGCGCTCGGTCTGCTTGACGCCGTCATTGAAGCGGATGCTCAGGTTCAGTTGCTGGTCCGTGGCGGTCGGGCCGGCGACGTAGTTCAACTGGTGGAGGATCTGGTTGGTGACCTGGCCGTTGACCGCACCGGTCAGGGTCACGGTGAGGGTGCCGGCGCTCTGCACGAAGGTCGCCACGTGTTGACCATCGAGGAGGATGCGCTGGCCGTCGAGGCTCAGGCCGTTGCCGGCGCTGAAGTCGAAGCGGTCGGCGGCGTTGGCGCTGGTGGCGCGGGCGAGGGTGATGACCAGGCCCTGGTAGCTGCCGAGCGCTTCGTAGTCGACGTCGCTCAATTGCATGCCGGCGGCGACGTGGGTCGGGGTGTTTTCGTTCCAGTGGGCGTTGTAGCGGGCGGCGATGATGTCCACGCCGTTGTTGACCACATAGGTGCCGTTGTAGAGGTGTTGGCCGTCCGGGCTCAGGGCCAGGTAGCCGCTGTTCTTCGACAGGCCGCTGATCATGCTGTTGTAGGTCAGCAGGCCGGTGTTGGTATCGCGGTTGAACAGCATCACCCCACGGTTGTTGGCGGTGGCATAGACGGCGGTGCCGTCCGCCGAGATGGCCAGCTCGCGCATGCTGGTGGCGTTGCTGTAGGTGTAGGTGTAAAGGGCGCCGATAAAGGTCAGCTTGCCGGTGGCGGCATCGCGGCTGAAGGACGAGATCATCGTCGCGTCGACGGAGTTGACATAGACCGAACGGCCGTCGGCGGAGATCACGATATCGGTGGCGTTCAGGTAGCGGGTGTCAGTGCTGGTACGTGGCGCGCTGTCGGGGTCGGCGGTGATGCTGGCGACGGTCACCCGCTCGACGAAGGTCAGGCGCCCGGTGTCCGCGGCGCGGGCCAGGACGGTGATGCTGCCGTTGCTGTTGGAGACGTACACCGAGGCGCCGTCGCTGCTCAGCACGATGCCGCTGGGGCGGGGCATCTGCGTGGTGTCGTAGTAGTGACCGAGGTAGGTCAGCGCGCCGCTGGCCGGGTCGCGGGCGTACATGCCGAGCACCGCCTTGCCGGTGCTGGTGAAGCCGGCGGTCATGCCGTTGATGGTGTACAGCGAGGTGCCGTCGGCGGAGATGACGATGTCGGTCACCGGGCCGTCCAGGCGGACTTCCGTTACCGCTGGCGTGACACTGCTGTCCGCCGCGCGGACGACGTCGTTCTGCACCGCGGCGATGCCGGCGTAGGTCAGCAGGCCGCTGGCCGCATCGCGGCTGAAGCGCACCAGGGTGCTGTAGCCCTTGGCGCTGTCGAAACCGGCGACGTACACCGAGAGGTTGTCGCCCGCCGCCATCACGCTGGTGATGCGGCCCAGGCCATCGACTTCGATGTCGCTGGTGGCCGGGTTGTCGCTGGCGCCCTGGGTGAAGCTCTGCAACAGGGTCAGGGCACCGCTGCTGGCATCGCGGGCGTACACCCGCAGGTAGCTCGTGCCGTTGAGGTTGCTGCCGGTGGTGCCGGCCAGCAGCAGGGTCTTGCCGTCGCCGCTGATCTCGATGGCGTTGACGTAATCGCTGTAGCCACTGAGGGTGCCGTTGGCGTAATACAGGGTGGCGACCGGGTCGACCTGTTCGGTGACGGTCGGCGCGGTGCCGGTGTTGACGGTCAGGCTGCTGCTGATCTGCAGCGCGCTGGTGTCGCTGCCACCGCCGCCGGTGCCACCGTTGTCCTGCACGCTGGAGAGGGTGACGCTGCGTTGGCCGCTGACCGCCAGCGGGTTGTCGTTGCGGTAGCCGATGCCGTTGACCAGGGTCTGCAGGGCCGAGGGCGCCAGGCCGGCGGCGCTGCTCAGGACCAGCGTGGCGTTGTCGCCGTCGACGGTGTAGGTGTACGTCATGCCGTTGGCGAGGGTGCCGCTGGCGGACTGGCCGAGGGCGATGGCGGTGTTGTCCACCAGCACGAACTCGTTGCTGGCGCCGGCCACGCCGCCGAGGGTGAGGGTCAGGCGGCTGATGCTCTGGCCGGCTTCGCCGGTGTTGACCTGGGCGTCCTGGAACAGCTTCACCAGGGTGCCGTGGGTGTCGTAGACCGGGTTGACCACCGTGGTGGCGCTCAGTTGCGGGGCGCTGTTGAGGGTGATCAGCAGGCTGACACGCTGTTCGCTGCTGTCCAGTTGGCCGTCGTTGGCCACCAGGCGCAGTTCTACCTGGCCGCTGCTGGTGGTGTTGCGGTAGATCACCTGTTGCAGCAGGGCATTGGCCTCGGCGCGGGTCAGCGCGGCGCTGATGCTCAGGGTCAATTGGCCGCCGTTCTGCACGAAGCGTCCGATTTCCACGCCGTTGCGCATCACGGCCTCGCCGTTGAGGCTGATGCCGTTGCCGGCGGCGAAGGCGAACTGGTCAGCGGCATTGGCGCCGCCGACCCGCTCGACCGTGACGCGCATGCCGCTGTAGTCGCCAGCGCCGGAGGCCAGCGCATCGGCGTTGCTGTCGCTGAGTTTCAGGCCCTGGCCGAGCACCAGGTCACTGGCGCTGAGGTAGGTGCGCACGTTGGTGAAGCGGCTGACACCGGTGCCGGCCACCAGCATCGATTGGCCGTCGGGGCTGGCGACCACCGCCTTGGCGCCGACCACGCTCTGGCTGCCGGTTTCGTTGAGCAGGCCGCTGCTGGCGTTGACCTGATATTGATGCAGCGTGCCGTCGGCGCTGGTGGCGTAGAGCTGGCTGCCGTTGGCGCTGAGGGTCAGGCCGTTGACCTGGGCCAGCGCGATGCTGTCGATGCGCACCAGGCCGTTGCTGCCCAGTTGATAGACCTGAATCACCCCTTGCTCGCTGTCGCCCAGGTAGATGAACCGGCCATCGGCGCTGGCCGCCAGGCTGTGCTCGGTGGTGCCATCGAAGCTGCCGTCGGTGGTGTAGGCCCAGCCCAGGTCGACCACCGACAGGCGATCGTTGCTGCCGCGCTTGAGAATGGTCAGGGTGTCGCGGGAGACGAACGAGTCCGGGTCGAGCACCACGTAGACATAGTCGCCGATGCTCTGCACCAGCTTGGCCCGGCCCGACTGCAGCGTGCCTTCATCGAGGGTCTGCACGGCGCTGGTGCCGATGGCGCCCGTCAGCGGGTCGCGGCTGCGCACTTCGAGGCCGCCGTAGAGGGTGGTGATGTAGACCTGCTTGCCGTCGTCCGACAGCGCCAGCCCGCGCACGCTGCCGATGCTGGTGCCCTGGATGCGGCTGAGGCTGCCGTCCGCCGCTACCTGGAAGGTGTGGAGGGTGTCGCTGCTGGCGCTGTAAAGGAACTTGCCGTCCTTGCTCAGGGCGACATCCACCAGTTCGGTCATCCCGGTGGGCGCGGCGAGGTTCTGCACCAGGCTGAGCATGCCCTTGCCGTCGATGCCGTAGACCAGCAGCCGGCCATTGTCGGCGGCGGCATAGAGAAACTTGCCGTCGCCGCTGTAGATCGCCTCTTTCAGGGTGATGCCGCTGGTGGTCAGGGACTGCGCCAGGTCCAGCGGGTTGTCGCGTTCCAGCAGCGGCGCGCGGTTGACCCCGCTGACCAGATTGACCGTGGCGCTGATGTTCAGCGTGGTGCTGTCGCCGCCACTGTTGTCGTCGTTGATGTCGCTGACCTGGGTCAGGCTGATGGTGCGGCTGCCGTTGTCCGGGGTGCCGTCGAGGGTCTGGAAGCGGATGCCCTCCACCAGTGCCTTGACGTCGGCGGCGCTGTTGGCGGCGCTGGAATCGAAATTGATGTCGAGGGTGGTCATGCCACCGCTGTTGCTGACGGTGTAGCTGTAGAACTTGCCCGCCGTCTCGCCGCTCGGCGTGCCGTCCAGCAGGATCTGCGTGCCGTCGACCAGCAGGGCCTCGTGGGTGCCGCTGCTGTTGATGGTGATGCGCAGGTTATCGAAGTGCTGGTCGCTGTCGTTGGTGTTGGCCAGCACATTGCTGAACAACGGACCGCCGCTGACCGCGCCCTCGGTCACGGTATGGGTGACCTGCGTCGCCTCGGCGCTCAGGCTCGGCGCATGGTTGGCCGCGGCCTGCTGGGCATCGGCCTGGTCGGCGGTCTGCACCGCGGTGGTCACCGCGGCGGCGTCGAACATCATCCTCGGTTCGAGGGCCAGTGCCAGGCTGGTGTGGGGCTTGCGATTGCGGGGGCGTGACGCACTCATGGCATGTCCTTGTCGGGAAGCGGAAAGAGGGGACTCAGTCGATCAGGCGCACGAAGCGCTCGTGCTTGATCCTGTTGGCGATCTCGCGCAGCAGGCTGCGTAGCTGGGCTTCACCGTCGCCGAAGTTCTCGGCATTGGCGAAGGTCATGCTGCCGTCCTGGGCGCAGACGCGCAGGCCGGGGCCGGCGACGCGGTCGAAGAGGCGGCGGCCGAAGTCGTTGGGGTCACCGGGGCGAACCCCGAGGAAATGAAACTTGAGGCCGCGGGCGACGAAGCTGTTGCACAGGTTCATGAAGCGCCGGCCGGCGATGTCGTTGGACGACACCGTGGAGTTCTCGCCGTCGATGGCCTGGCCCACTTCGGCGTTGTACGCATCGGTGTCGAACCAGTTGCCGGTGGTGTTGGCCAGCATGACCATGATCTTCACGTTGTCGCCCTGGCGGTCGGCGTTGAAGTCCAGCGGCAGGCGGCTGTCGCCCCAGCCGGCGGCGCCGCGCATTTGCGGCGAGAGGCTGGCGGCGGCCCAGCCCATGGCGATGGCATAGTTGGTGTTGAAGCGGGTCGAGAACTCTTGCACGCGGCGCTCGATGCGCGTCATGTCGCGGGTCAGCGGCAGCAGGGCGGCGGCCGGGCAGCCACGGTCGGCGACCATCCAGCGGGTGTCGTTGACCCCGGTGGCCTGGCCGAAGTCCGGGTTGGGGCCGGTCCAGGAAATCGCCGGCGCGCCGGGGCTGCCGTTCTCCGGCAGGTCGTGACGGTAATGGACCTTGAATTGCCCGGACGGCGCCTGGTCCCAGAAGTAGTTCTGGCCCTGGCCGAGGCCGCGGTACATGCACAGCAGGTTGGCGCGGCGGTCGGGAATGCGCTGGTCGGCGAGGCCGCTGTAGCCGGTGCGGAACAGCGAGCGCAGCTCCACCGGCGTCAGTGCGCCGGGCGCCGCCCAGCGGCGGATGCGCCCGCTGTCTTCGCTGCTGTAGACATTCACCGACTGGCTGTAGGGCACCAGGGAAATCCAGGTCTGGCCGTCGGGACGGGCGCCCAGCACCTGCTCGGCGAACTCGCGGACCAGGCGCCGCAAGGCGGCGAGGTCGCGGGCCTGTTCGCTGAGGGTATTGGGGATCACCAGGGCGATCTCCACGGGACGATTGACCACCTCCACCGTGGAGCTGACTTGCATGCGTTGCACCGGCGCCTGCAACAGTTGCGACTCGGCGCTGTAGGCGGCGCTGACGGTAATGCGCACCACCCCTTCGCCGTCGCGTTGCTGGGTGAGGTTGATGTCATCGCCGCCGACCTGCTCGCGCAGGGCCAGGTCGGTGCCGAGGTTGGCCTGCACCATGGAGGTCGCCAGTTGCTGCATCTGCTGCTGGCTGAGGCTGTCATCGAGCAGGCGCTGGTTGCCCACGGCCATGGCCGCGGCGTCGGTGGCGCGCTTGAGCTGGGCGGTGTTTTCCAGGGCGCGGCTCTGGTCGATGACGTAGGCGGTGGCCATCAGCGCACCGCCGAGCACCAGAATCGCGAAGGGCGCGACGGCCCCCTGTTGTTGCCGGGCGAAATGACGGAGCCGGGTGGCGAAGCGGGGGAGAGCGGGCATGGCGGGACGGGTTCCTGCGCAGTGAGCGGGCCGGATGTGCCTCGGCCGAGGGTGGCGACAAAGATAGGAATCGTTCTTGTTAGCGGCAATCGTTGCATCATTAAGATTGCTTAAGGGTGGGGGCATCGCGAGCAAGCTCGCTCCTACAAGGTCCGGGGCACGTCGCCTCTGTAGGCGCGATTTTGGCGGGGCGCCGAACCCTTGGGATGTGGCCCTCTAACCCCGCTCCGGCCGCGACCAGATAAACACCGCGCCACAGCCCATCCCGCCCCCCGCACACAACACCAGCCACAACGGCGGCTGGTGCCACAGCAGCAATCCCAGGCACAGCAGCATCGCTACGCTGGCGACCACTTTGCTCCGCCGGCTGATAAACCCGCCCGCCCGCCAGTCGCGCAGCAGTGGACCGAACAGGCGGTGCTGTTCCAGCCAGCGGTTCAGGCGCGGTGAGCTGCGCGACGCGGCCCAGGCGCTGAGCAGGACGAACTCGGTACAAGGCAGCCCCGGCAGGACAGCGCCGAGTACCGCCATGCCGAGGCTGGCCCAGGCCAGCAGCAGGTATGCCAGGCGCTTGAGCCCGCGCGCCTGGGGGACGGTCTGGCTCATTCGTCTTCCTGTGGGTCGAGTTCGCGGGTCAGGACGTCGTCCAGGGTCGGCGTGCCGTGTTGCAAACGGCTGATGGCCTGGACCTCGATTTTGTCGCTGCCCAGCAGGGCGTAGCTCAAGGCCAGAGCGTCGACGGTGGCGCAGACCTGCACCACCACCACCGGCACGTTGCTCAGGGTCTGTTCGTCATCGGCGCGCAGCGCCTCGGGGAACGCGCCGGTAAAGCGCGAGCCGGCACTGTGCCGTTCGCACACGCCCTGGACTTCGCCGCGGTACAGGGGTCGCCAGTTCATGCTGCGGTCGCTCTCGACCTTGCTGATGATCAGTTCGAACGGTGTGCGGTTCATGCTGGTGGCGCGCTCGACCAGGGCTTGCACGCCGTTGTTGTCGAGGGTGCTCTGCACCCCCAGCACCGAGGCGATGGTGTGCGCCGACTGCTCCATGTAGCTGCGCGCCTGGTGCAGGTTGTAGAGGTCGGCGGCGAGCAGGGTGACGCCGATCAGCACCGGGAACACCAGCACCGTTTCCAGCAAGGCACTGCCGCGCTGGGAGTGTTTGCGCTTCATTGGCTGTCCTCGTTGTCCGGGTCGCTTGGCAGGTTGCCGAGGAGGTGGCGGTATTGGTACTGGTAGCCGTCGCCGAGGCCGAACAGGCCGGGGAAGACGGTCATGTAGTCCTGCTTGAGGTCCACGGTGACGCTCAGGATCGGCGGCGAAAACACGGTGTCCAGCGGCGTCTCCACGCCGGCCACGGCATCGCTGCCGGTCTGGCTGGCGCTGCTGGTGCCGCTGGCGCCCGGACGCGATTCGCCGTACTGGCGCAGGTTGTCGAACGGCAGCACGTCGACCTTCAGCTCGCCCGCCTCGATCAGCCCGAAGCTGCGCGCCTGCATGCGTTCGGCCAGCCGCTGCTGCAGGTCGCTGGCGCCGAGCCGGTAGTAATCCGGCATTTCCCGCAGGCGCTGCACGGCGTGTTCCAGCGCCAGGTTGCCGGCGCCGATGACCAGGGCCATGTGCGCCAGTTCGAACAACATCATCAGGCCGAACAACAGCACCGGCAGGATGAACGCGGTTTCCACCGCGGTGACACCGTCATCGGCGCCGCGCAAGCGACGCAGGGCAACGCGCAATTTCATCGGCGCTCTCATCGACAATCAGTCCCGGCTGGCCAGTTTCAGGGGTTGCTGGCTGGCGGCGAGCAGTTCGCTGTCCACCGGCGCGCCGTTGGCGATGCGTTCGCGGGTGGCGCGGAAGCGCTCGAGGATGTCCTGGGCGTAGTGCGGCTCGAGGTTTTCTTCGAGGATGCGCAGGGCGGTGTCGTCGTGGCCGTCCAGCACCCAGGCCAGGGCCAGGTTCAGTTGCAGGGCGACTTCGCCGCTCTGCCGCGCACCGTTGAGCAGGCCGATGGCCTTGCTGCGTTCGCCGTCGGCCAGCCAGCTCAGGGCCAGGTTGTTGGTCGCCGGGCTGTAGCCGGGTTCCAGCGCCAGGGCTTGCTGGAATGATTCGCGCGCCGCCGGGCGCTGGCCGAGCAGGGTCTGCGCCACGCCGAGGCCGTTGAGCAGTTGCGCGCGCTGGCTGGGTTCGCCTTCCACCTTCAATGCGCAACTGAAGTTCTGTTCGGCGCT